>NZ_JBPGXO010000003.1:0-160844 GCF_056755555.1 Luteibacter sp. SVR4-7G
AAGATCCGCCTGTCGGAAGGCGCCTCGGGTAACGAGTTCGCCTCCAGCGATCCCTACGGCATCGGAGTGTAGGAGCGCGCCCTGCGCGCGACATCTTTTCGCGAGGCGCAGCAGGGCCTGTTGCTCACGGCCTCAAGAGATGTCGCGCGCAGGGCGCGCTCCTACGGAGCGTCGGGCTGGGCTTCCGGCGCCGCCTTCTGGAAGGCCTCGAGCGCCTGGCAGGCTTCGACCACCCGCGTGATGGTCGGATAGGGGGTCAGGTCGACACCCCAGCGCAGGGCGTTGTAGTACTGCGGCACGAGGCACGCGTCGGCCAGGCTGAGCGCATCCCCGTAGCTGAAGCGTCCCGCGGTGCCGTCGGCGAGCAGCTTCTCCAGCCCGTCGAAGCCCAGCCCGATCCAGCGACGCGACCAGGCTTCTTTCGCCGCCTGGTCGGCACGGAACTCCGCTTCGATCGCCTTCAGCACCCGCAGGTTTCCCACCGGGTGAATGTCCGTGCCCACCGCCTGCATGAGTTCGCGCACCTTCGCCCTGCCCGGCGCGTCCTTCGGCATCAGCGCCGGCTCGGGGCGGGTCTCGTCGAGGTATTCCATGATCGCCATCGACTGGCGTACCACACGCCCGTCGTCGAGCAGGGTCGGCAGCTGCGCCTGCGGCGATAAGGCGCGATACTCAGGCTTGAGGTGTTGGCCACCTTCGCTCACGAGGTGCACCGGGCGGGGCTCGTAGTCCAGCCCCTTGAGGTTGAGCACGATGCGCACGCGGTAGGCGGCACTGGACCGCCAGTACGTATAGAGGACGAGGGACATGCGGGCCTTCCTTCGGAGTCGCCGGCGATTCTAGCGGGGCGCGCGCGACAAGCCTCGCTGCGCCGCGGCGGCGGCCCGATTTGCGCCGGTCCGTCCCCGGCAAGGACAATAGCGGTCTTCGTCCCGAACGCTGGAGCCCAACGTGTCCGTCATCCGCATGCAAGACCTCGACCTGCGCGGCAAGCGCGTGCTCATCCGCGAGGACCTCAACGTCCCGGTGGAAAACGGAAAGATCACCTCCACCCAGCGCCTCGACGCCTCGCTGCCGACCATCGTCGCCGCCCGCGGCGCCGGTGCGAAGGTCATGGTCATCTCGCACCTGGGCCGGCCGAAGGAAGGCGAGTTCGACGAAGCCTCCTCGCTGAAGCCGGTCGCGGAGTGGCTGGGTGCGAAGCTCGGCAAGCAGGTGCGCCTCGTCCGCGATTACCTTGACGGCGTGGACGTCGCCGATGGCGAGGTGGTGGTGCTGGAGAACTGCCGCATGAACGTCGGCGAAGGCAAGGACGACGAGAGCCTGTCGAAGAAATACGCGGCGCTCTGCGACGTCTTCGTCATGGACGCCTTCGGCACGGCGCATCGCGCGCAGGCCTCGACCCATGGCGTGATCCGCTTCGCGCCGGTCGCCGCCGCGGGTCCGCTGCTGGCGAAAGAGCTGGACGCGCTGGGCAAGGCGCTCGAGAACCCCGATCATCCGCTGTTGGCCATCGTCGCCGGCTCCAAGGTCTCCACCAAGCTGGAACTGCTGCAGAACCTCGTCGGCCGTGTCGACCAGCTGATCGTCGGCGGCGGCATCGCCAACACCTTCATCCTTGCCGCGGGCCATAAGGTGGGCAAGTCGCTGGTCGAGGCCGACCTTCTGGATACAGCGAAGAAGATCATGGCCGACGCCAAGGCACGCGGCGCCGAGGTACCCGTGCCCACCGACGTCGTGGTCGCCACGGAATTCTCGGCAAGCGCGAAAGCCACCGTGAAGGCCGTCGACCAGGTCGGCGACGACGAGATGATCCTCGACATCGGCCCCGACACGGCGAAGCGCTACGCCGAGCTCATTGCCAAGGCAGGCACCGTGGTCTGGAACGGCCCGGTCGGTGTGTTCGAGTTCGACGCCTTCGGCAAGGGCACGGAAACGCTCGCCCGCGCCATCGCCGCCTCCAAGGCGTTCTCCATCGCCGGCGGCGGCGACACGCTCGCAGCCGTGGACAAGTACGGCATCGAGGACGGCGTCTCCTACATTTCCACCGGCGGCGGCGCCTTCCTGGAATTCCTCGAAGGCAAGGAACTGCCGGCCGTGGCCGCGCTCAAAGCCCGGGCGGAAGCGAAGTAATGCTCGTCCTGTTCGATCTCGACGGCACCCTCATCGATTCCGAACTCGGCATCCTCGCCGGCGTTCGCCATTCGCTGGCGAGCGTCGGCGCGGAGGCGCCCGACGACGGCATCCTCCGCTCCTGGATCGGTCCGCCGCTGCGGGTGAGCTTCGGCGCGGTGCTGGACGGCGACGCGGAGCGGGTGGAAGCCGCCGTCGCGGCGTACTCGCAGCGCTTCCGCGAGATCGGCTGGTCCGAGCACACCGTCTACGATGGCATCGGCGACATGGTCACGGCCCTGGCCGAAGCGGGACATCGCCTTGCAGTAGTCACGAGCAAGGTGCGTGCGCATGCCGAGCCGATCCTCGCCCACCTGCCCTTCGGCCAGCTGTTCGAACGCCTCTACGCCCCGCCGCCCTCCACGGCCCACAGCGAGAAGGCGGAAATGATCGCCGCCGCCCTCGCCGACTTCGGCCATCCCGCCGACGACACGATGATGGTCGGCGACCGCCTGTTCGACATCGAAGGTGCCGTTGCCAACGGCGTGCGCGGCGTGGGCGTGCTCTGGGGCTTCGGTGACCGGGAAGAGCTGGAAGCAGCGGGGGCGTGGAAGGTGGTGGAGACACCCGCGGAGATTGTCCTGCTTGCGGGCGAGGTCATCGCGGGCTGAGCTGCGCTCCGCCAGCACGCCTGAAGAGGCCCCCTTCCGGGGGCCTCTTAGCACCACTTACTTGATCACACTCTTCACCGCATCCACCACCGCGGTGGTGGTGATGCCGAAGTGCTCGTAGAGCTTGTCGATCGGGGCCGATGCGCCGTAGGTGGTCATGCCTACCGCCTTGCCGTCGAGGCCGATGTACTTCGCCCAGAAGTCCACGCTCGCGGCTTCGACTGCCACGCGTGCGCGGCACCAGGACGGCAGCACGCCTTCGCGGTATTCGATCGGCTGCGCGTCGAACTCCTCGGTGCAAGGCATCGAAACGACGCGAGCCGGAATGCCCTGGTCGCCGAGTGCATGCGCTGCTTCGACGGCGATGCCGACTTCCGAGCCCGTGGCGA
Organism: Luteibacter sp. SVR4-7G; assembly: GCF_056755555.1. Taxonomy (NCBI): domain Bacteria; kingdom Pseudomonadati; phylum Pseudomonadota; class Gammaproteobacteria; order Lysobacterales; family Rhodanobacteraceae; genus Luteibacter; species Luteibacter sp. SVR4-7G. The sequence goes on from NZ_JBPGXO010000003.1 coordinate 3,173, forward strand.
TGATGATCGCCTTGAACTTTTCCGCCGGTTCGAAGAGGACATAGCCGCCCTTCTCGATGTCCGCCACCTGCTGCTCGGTGCGCGGGTTGTGCTTCAGGTTCTGACGCGAGAAGACGAGGCAGGACGGATTGCCCGCACGCTCGATCGCCTTCTTCCACGAGACCGCGGATTCCACGGCGTCCGCCGGACGCCAGACGCGGTTGTTCGGGATGAGGCGCAGCGAGCCGAGGTGCTCGACGGGCTGGTGGGTCGGGCCGTCTTCGCCCAGGCCGATCGAATCGTGCGTATAGACGTGGATGGCATGCGCCGGAATCAGCGCCGACATGCGCACGGCGTTGCGTGCGTAGTCGGAGAACGTGAGGAAGGTGGCGTCATATGGGATGAAGCCGCCATGCAGGGCGAGGCCGTTCGAGATCGCGCTCATGCCGAACTCGCGCACGCCGAAGTGGATGTAGTTGCCTTCCGCACCGGCCGTCGCGACGTTCTTCGAACCCTTCCAGATGGTGAGGTTCGACGGCGCGAGGTCGGCGGAGCCGCCGATCAGCTCCGGCAGCAGCGGACCAAAAGCGTCGAGAGCCATCTGCGATGCCTTGCGCGAAGCCACGACGGGACCTTCGGCCTGCATCTTCTTGATGTACGCGTCGGCGCCTTCCTTCCAGCCCGCCGGCAGCTCGCCGGAGAGACGGCGCTTCAGTTCGGCCGCGAGTTCCGGATAGGCCTTCGCGTAGGCATCGAATTTCTCGTTCCAGGCCTGCTCGGCCTTCGCGCCGGCGTCCTTCGCGTTCCACGAGGCGTACATCTCTTGCGGAATCTCGAACGGGCCGTACTTCCAACCGAGCTTCTCGCGCGCGGCCTTCACTTCGTCCGCGCCGAGCGGCGCACCGTGCGAGGATTCCTTGCCTTCCTTGTTCGGAGCACCGAAACCGATCACCGTCTTGCAGATCACCAGCGAGGGCTTCTCGCTCTGCGAGGTGGCGGCCGCAATCGCCTTCTTGATGGCTTCGGCATCATGGCCGTCGACAGGCTTGCCATCGTCGCCCAGCACCACGTTCCAGCCGTAGGCGCGGAAGCGCGCAGGTGTGTCGTCGGTGAACCAGTCGTGCACCTCGCCATCGATCGAGATGCCGTTGTCGTCGTAGATGGCGACGAGCTTGCCGAGCTTCAGCGTGCCGGCAAGCGACGACACTTCATGCGAGATGCCTTCCATCAGGCAGCCGTCGCCGACGAACACATACGTGTGATGGTCGACGATGTCGTGTCCCGGACGGTTGAAGCGCGCAGCAAGCACTTTTTCGGCCAGCGCGAAACCCACGGCATTAGCGAGACCCTGGCCCAACGGACCGGTGGTCGTCTCCACGCCTGGCGTGTGGTGGTACTCGGGATGACCGGCCGTGCGGAAGCCCAGCTGGCGGAAGTGCTTGAGGTCCTCGATGCCGAGGTCGTACCCGGTGAGGTGGAGCAGTGCGTACTGCAGCATCGAGCCGTGGCCGTTGGAGAGTACGAAGCGGTCGCGGTTCGGCCAGTGCGGATTCGACGGGTTGTGCTGCAGGAAATCGCCCCAGAGGACCTCGGCGATGTCGGCCATGCCCATCGGCATGCCGGGATGGCCGGACTTGGCGGCTTCCACACCATCCATGGCCAGGGCGCGGATCGCATTGGCGCGTTCGCGGCGTGTCGTCATCGGCATTCTCCAGTAAGCGGCGGCGGAAAAAATGCGATTGTCGCCCATTGGCCGCCTGCTTGTCGTGGACGTACCTGCCGTGGCTGCGAAGTTAACCTCACCTTAATCTTTTAGCAGCGCTTTTTGAATTTCTTCAGGTAAGAGGGACTCTAATCGTTACGGCCACCGATCTTCCCCCTCCCCTTCGACGGACGGTGGCCGCCCCGAACAAAAAGAGGAACATCCCATGAAAAAGGCAGCTCTTGCCCTTGCGGTATCTTGCGTCTCGTTTTCGGCCATCCCGGCCTTCGCCCAGGACAGCAACCCTGCCGTCAGCGGCAATTACCAGCCCAGCCAGGCCGTAGGTAGCGGCAACTGGTTCATCGGCGCCAACGTGGGCCGCACCAACGGCAGCGACAACGGCGGTTTCGGCAGCAACACCAGTGGTTTCAACTTCCTGCGCGGCGAGAAAGACCGCCGCACGGGTTACGGCCTGCTTGGCGGCTATCGCTGGAAGGTGGGCCCGGATCTCGGTCTCGGCGTCGAGGCCGGCTACGCGGACCTCGGTAATTACCGGGTCAAGAACGTGTTCGAGTCCGGCCAGGACGTGAACCAGAAGTCCACGCGCAATGCGCTGCGCGGCTGGATGGTCGGCGTGAACGGCAAGATCAACCTCGTGCCGCAGTGGTACATCAGCGCGCACGGCGGCTACTTCCGCGCCAACGACAACAACCAGAACTACAACAACAGCGTTGGCCAGGATCTCGGCTTCTCCAGCGGCGGCCGTCCCGATCGCGGCAGCTGGTACGCGGGCCTCGGCACCGGCTGGGACGTCAACGAGCACTTCGGCGTGGGCGTCAGCTACGACTACTTCCATGCCGACGCCGGCAAGGTCCGCAACAATGCCACGGGCGAGGTCTCGCGTGGCCTGAAGCGTTCCACGGGCATCGTGTCCCTCGCGGGCGAATACCGCTTCTAAGCACTTCGCGCGGTCGATTGAGCCACGGTGCCACCCCGCCGTGGCTTAATCGTTTCTTAATATTGAACTAATCAGTATTGAATCTTCGCGAGCCCGCCCAATCTATGGGTTCACGCACGGCACCCCCGCTCGTGCGCCAGTGCGAACGGCGTCCCCCTCAAGGCCGTTCGCGCCGCAAGAACAATAAGCAGGAGAGATCCACCATGAAGAAGACCCTTATCGCCCTCGCCCTGGTCGCCGCCGGCATGGCCGCGGCTCCCGCTTTCGCGCAGGATGCCAATGGCGCGGGTGGTTGGTTCATCAATGGCAACGTCGGCCGCACCTCGGTCGACAAGGGCCGCTACGACGGCCACGACACCGGCTATGCCCTCAACGGCGGCTACCGCTGGACCGTGAGCCCGTGGGCTGCGCTCGGCGTCGAGGCGGGTTACAACGACCTGGGCAATATCGACGCGAAGAACTTCTTCAACGGCAACCGCGTCGTCGACCGCCGGAAGTCCGAACTGCACGGCTGGACGGCGGGCGTGAACGGGCATTTCAACATCGCCCCGCAGTGGTACATCAGCGGCCGCGCCGGCATCTACGCCTGGAAGGGCCATGGTACGAGCAACAACGACCTCGACCGCCACGACCTCGACAAGACCAGCTGGTACGCGGGCGCTGGCGTGGGCTACGACTTCAGCAACAACTGGAGCCTTGGCATCAACTACGACCACTACGATGCGAAGAAGAACGGCCTCGACCTGTCGACCAACATGACCTCCGTCTCGGCGGAATACCGCTTCTGATAAGCATCACTGACGTGCGAGTGTAGGAGCGCGCTTTGCGCGCGACAGCTTTTGAGGCCGATAGCGACAGGCCCTGTCGCTCTTCGCGAAAAGCTGTCGCGCGCAGGCGCGCTCCTACAGCGTCAATGAAGGACGCTTAGCGCTTCTTCCACTGGCCCAGTGCCGCAGCGCCGTTTTCCTGCGCGCGGACATAAACCGCCTTTTGCGCCTCGGCCACGTTCTTCTGCTGATCCTTCGACCAGATGTTCAGGGCTTCGGCCACCAGGGCGCGGCCGTAGGAGAAGCTGACCGGCCACGGGTGCGGACCCATCTGGTTGATGAGGTTCAGGTGCTCGGTGGCCTGTTCGTCGGTCTGGCCGCCGGAGAGGAACACGATGCCGGGCAGCGTCGCGGGCACGCAGGACTTCAGCACGCGAACGGTGGCTTCGGCGACCTCTTCAGCCGAAACCTGCGCTTCCTTCGGAGCGTACTTGCCCGGGATGACCATGCTGACCTTCAGGATGGTGCCCTCGAGCATCACGTTCTGCTCGTACAGCGCGTTGAACAGGCTGCGCAGCACGGCTTCGTGCACTTCGTAGCTGACGTCGATGTCGTGCTTGCTCTCGGGATCGTCCATGAGGACTTCCGGCTCGACCATCGGCACCAGGCCGGCTTCCTGGCACAGCGCCGCATAACGGGCCAGCGCGTGCATGTTGGCCTCGATGGCGGTGGAGCTGGGGTTGTCTTCGGTGATCTTGATCACCGCACGCCACTTGCAGAACTGCGCGCCGAGCTGGACGTATTCCTTGAGGCGCTCACGCAGGCCATCGAGCCCTTCGGTGATCACGTCGCCGGGGAAGCCGGCGAGCGGATGCGTGCCCTTGTCCACCTTCACGCCCGGAATGATGCCGGCCTTCTTCATGGCCTCGACCAGGGGCACGCCGTCCTTGGTCTTCTGGCGGATCGTTTCGTCGTACAGGATGGCGCCCGAGATGTGCTCGCCCAGGCCGGGGGTGGTCAGCAGCAGTTCGCGGTAAGCGCGGCGGTTTTCCTCGGTGTTCTCGACGCCGGCGGCGTCGAAGCGCTTCTTGATCGTCCCGGTGGACTCGTCGACGGCGATGATGCCCTTGCCGGTGGCCACCATCGCCTGCGCGACCTGTTCGAGGTTTTCGATGCTCATGACAACTCCGTGGATGTAGTGGTATGCCCCGCGAGGCAACGTGGTGCGAATGCAAAAACCGGCGGAGTATAGGGGAATACTCCGCGAAAGCCGTTGTGCGGCGCGATCAACTGGTCTGGTCGTAACCGGGCAGCTTGCACTGCTTGAGGATCGCCGCCTTGCGCGCCGGGTCGTCCGGCAGGTTGAAGCCGGCGACGTAGTAGGTCTGGACGGGGATGGCGGTGCCGTTCTGCGCGCCCTTCACGTAAGACAGCTGCTTGACGATGCTGACGCCGACCTGGCCGAGGTCGCCGTCGGGCACGACCTTCTCGATCTTCGGGTTCTGCGTCTTGCCGTCGGAGCCGATCATGTAGCTGACTGCCGCGCAGCCCGGCTGGTTCAGGTTCTTGCCGGTGTTCGGCACGTCCACGTTGAGGGACTTGTTGGTGAGGAACCAGTAGCCCGTGAGCCGTTCCGGCGACACTTTGCGCAGGGTTTGCGCCCCGGCCGTGCCGGCGGCGAGAAGGACGGCGACGGCGATAGCGCCGGTGAGCAAGCTGTTGCGGATCATGACGCCCTCGTGATTGAACCCGGGCGTCAAGTTTACCCCCGGCAGGGGATGGGGTGCGTGTGAAATCGTGCGCTTCACACGCAGCCCACAGATCGTCGCGGGCATGACGCTCTTACAGGTCGCGGAGGCTATCCGCGATGCCGTCCTCACCGATCATCAGCAGCTTCAGCGTGTTGGTGCCGCCGCCCCGACCGATGTGGTCGCCGTGGGTGAGGATCACGCGGTCGCCCTCGATCAGCTTGCCCAGCGCGAACAGGTGCTGGAGCGCGGCGCGGGCCGTGTGCGCCGGGTCGAGGTTGCTCTGCTCGAAATCCACCGGCTGCACGTCGCGCAGCACGAGCATGCGGCGGCGCGCCACGGCCGAGGGCGACATCGCGTAGATGGGCACGGCGAACCGGTAGCGCGACAGCCACTGCGCCGTGGCGCCGGACTCGGTGAGGGCGACGATCGCGCGCACGCCCACCTGCGCCGCGAGGAGCATCGCGGCCAGGGCGATGGCCTGGTCGGAGCGGTCCAGCGAGTGGGTGCCGGGGCGCAACTCGTCGCGCGGCTCGAACTGGCGCTCGGCGCCGAGGCAGATGCGGCGCATGGCGGCGACGGCCTTGTCGGGATGCGCACCCGCGGCGGTCTCCTGCGACAGCATCACCGCGTCCGTGCCGTCGATGACGGCATTGGCCACGTCGAGGACCTCGGCACGGGTCGGGATCGGCGCGGTGACCATGGATTGCAGCATCTGCGTCGCCGTGATCACCGAGCGGTTGCGCATGACCGATTCGCGGATGATCTTCTTCTGCAGGCCCGGCAGCTCGGCGTCGCCGATCTCCACGCCAAGGTCGCCGCGGGCGACCATCACGACGTCGGAGGCGTCGATGATCTCGCCGAGCACGGGGATGGCGTCGGCCCGCTCGATCTTGGCGACGATCGCCGCGTCGCCGCCGGCTTCGCGGAGCAGGCGGCGCGCTTCGTTGAGGTCGTCGGCCGAACGGACGAAGGACACCGCGAGGAAGTCGGCCCCCATTTCGGCGGCCAGCTTGATGTCGTTGCGGTCCTTGTCGGAGAGCGCGGCCACGCTGAGGCCACCGCCCTGGCGGTTCAGGCCCTTGCGATCGGACAGGCGGCCGCCGATGGCGACGCGGCAACGGATCTCGCTGCCGACCACCTCGACCACCGACAGGGCCACGAGGCCATCGTCCAGCAGCAGGATGTCGCCCGCGGCAACGTCCTTGGGCAGGTCGTAGTAACTGACACCGACGCGTTCCTGGTTGCCGGGAGGGGCGTCGGGACGGCAGTCGAGCACGAAGCTGTCGCCGGTCATGAGGTCGACCGGGCCGCCGGCGAACTTCTCGATGCGGATCTTCGGGCCCTGCAGGTCGGCCAGGATACCCACCTCGCGGCCCACCGCGTCGGCCGCGGCACGCACCGCTGCGGCGCGTGCCCGGTGGTCGTCCGGCTGCCCATGCGAGAGGTTCAGGCGGACGACGTCCACACCTTCCTCGAGGATCTTCTCGAGCATCCCCGGCGCGTCGGTGGCAGGGCCGAGGGTGGCGACGATCTTGGTGCGGCGTACCTGGATTTCGGTCATCGATGTTTACCTATGTCTTGAGCGCGAATCAGTCGAGCGTCTTGTTGAGCAGGTCGGCGAGGCGCTTGCCCGCTTCGCGCAGGCGCGTCTCCGCGATGGGGAGGTTCTTCGCCACATAGGCATCGTCGATGCGATGCCCGTCCGGGTAGAAGCCGCGACCGGCCACGATCTTGCACGATTCCTCGGCCCACTGCGCATACGGATCGTCGAGCGGCGCGATCGGGCGAGGCAGCTTCACCTTGCCCTCGGCGGCGAGACGGTCGGCATAGGCCTGCCACTTGAGGTCGCGCGTGTAGAGCATCTGCGAATCCCATACGCGGTGCAGGTTCGAGCCCTTGCCCTCGAACTGCGCCTGGTATTCGTTGCCGCCCTTGTCGTCGCGATTGCCGGCGTGCAGCGGCTGGTGCACGTCGCCGACGAAGTGGACGACGAATTTCAGGGCCTCGGCGCGCTGCGCGTCGGAGGCATGGCGGTCGCGCAGGATGGCAACGTACTTGTCCAGCCCGCCGATCACGCAGCGGCCGTCGGCACAGTCGCGCGGCGGCTCGTAGTGGCATTTGTCATCGTGGAAGTTCACGTAATGCAGCGGTCCCGTGGCCTTGCCCAGCGCTTCCTTGCCCGGCATGTCGCGCAGGTGGTCCGGCCAACTGGCGATATCCGGAAGGGAATCGGAGCCGTCGGCCCTGAGCAGGCGGGTGACCTCGGCCTTCGCCGCGGGGTCCAGCTGCCGCCAGGCCAGTTCGGCCACGATGCGGTGGCCGATGTCGCCCCAGGCCTGGACGGTGCTGGCGAAGGCGGGGATGGCCAGGGCCAGCACGATGGCGATGCTGCGGCGCTTCAGGGCGGATCTCATGGGGACAGTAAACGTTTCCGGGCGGTGGAACGGTCAAGTGTGCCACAGCCTGACTGAGACTCGGATGACACGTCGCGGCGGCGCAGCAAGCCGGGCCGGGGGGCCTTCGGCTACCATTGAGGTTTGAGCCCCCTTCCAAGACACCCTTCCGGAGACAAACGCATGACCATCAAGGTCGCCATCAACGGTTACGGTCGCATCGGTCGCAACATCCTGCGCTCGCTATACGAGGCGAAGCAGAACGGGAAGGACATCCAGATCGTCGCGGTCAACGACCTCGGCAATGCCGAAACCAATGCCCACCTCACCCAGTACGACACGGCCCACGGCCGCTTCCCGGGCGAGGTCTCGGTCGATGGCGGCGACCTGATCGTCAATGGCGACCGCATCAAGGTCTTCGCCGAGCGCGATCCCTCGAAGCTACCCTGGGGCGATCACGGCGTGGACGTGGTGATGGAATCCACCGGCTTCTTCACCTCGAAGGCCAAGGCGGGCGCTCACATCGCCGGCGGCGCGAAGAAGGTCATCATCTCCGCTCCCGCCGACAAGGACGTGGACGGCACCTTCGTGTTCGGCGTGAACCACGACAAGCTGACCTCGGCCCACCAGGTCATCTCGAACGCGTCCTGCACCACGAACTGCCTGGCGCCGCTGGCCAAGGTGCTGCACGAGAAGATCGGCATCGTGCACGGCCTGATGACCACCATCCACTCCTACACCAACGACCAGGTGCTGACCGACGTCTACCACTCGGACCTGCGCCGCGCCCGCAGCGCCACGCACAGCCAGATCCCGACGAAGACCGGCGCCGCCGCCGCGGTGGGCCTGGTGCTGCCGGAACTCAACGGCAAACTCGACGGCTTCGCCATGCGCGTGCCGACGATCAACGTATCGGTGGTGGACCTCACCTTCACGGCCGCGCGCGCGACCACCAAGGAAGAGATCGATGCCGCGATCAACGAAGCCGCCAACGGTGCGCTGAAGGGCATCCTTTCGGTCAATACGCAGCCGCTGGTCTCGATCGACTTCAACCACAATCCGCATTCGTCCATCTACGACGCCACGCAGACGCGCGTCATGGAAGGCACGATGGTGAAGGTGCTGGCCTGGTACGACAACGAGTGGGGCTTCTCCAGCCGCATGCTGGACATGGCCAAGGCGCTGATGGCGGCGAAGTAAGCCGCATAGCCCGCCGGACAGGTACGGTCATGGGGCCCGCAGCGATGCGGGCCCCTTTTTTTCAGCCCTTGGCGATGACCTGCTCGATCGAACCGAAGATCGATGCGCCGGCCTTGTCGGTGACGTCGATCCGCACCGTGTCGCCGAACGACAGGAAGGGCGTCGAGGGCTTGCCGTCGCGCAGCGTCTCGACCGTGCGCTGTTCCGCCAGGCAGGACGCGCCCTTGGCGGTGTCCTGGTTGGCGATGGTGCCTGAGCCCACCAGGGTCCCGGCGGTCAGCGGGCGCGTCTTCGCGACGTGCGCCACCAGCTGGGCGAAATCGAACTGCATGTCGACGCCGCATTCCGCCTCGCCGAACCACGCGCCGTTGATCCAGGTGCGCATGGGGAGGTGCAGCTTCTCACCCTGCCATGCATCGCCGAGTTCGTCGGGCGTGACGAAGACCGGCGAGAGCGCCGAGCGCGGCTTGGATTGCAGGAAACCGAATCCCTTGGCCAGTTCGGCGGGAATGAGCCCGCGCAGCGAGACGTCGTTCACCAGGCCGACGAGCTGGATGTGCTCCGCCGCCTGCGCGGGCGTCACGCCCATCGGCACATCGTCGGTCACCACCAGGACTTCGGCTTCGAGATCGATGCCGAACTCTTCGCTGGACACGACCACAGGATCGCGCGGACCGAGGAAGCCCGCGCTGGTCGCCTGGTACATCAGCGGATCGGTGTAGAACGACGCAGGAACCTCCGCGCCTCGGGCCTTGCGCACGCGCTCCACATGCGGGAGGTAGGCGCTGCCGTCCACGAACTCGTAGGCACGGGGCAGCGGCGCGGCGAGCCTCGCGATATCGAGATCGAAGATGCCTTCACCCTTGCCCTCGTTGAGGTCTTCCGAGAGCGCATTCAGCCGCGGCGCGAGCGAACGCCAGTCATCCAGTGCGGCCTGCAGGGTGGGAGCGATGCCGGTGGCCTTCACGGCGCGGCGAAGGTCGCGGCTGACGACGATCAGCGTGCCGTCGCGGCCGCCTTCCTTGAGTGACGCAAGTTTCATGCGGTTCCTTTGAAATGCTTCTTCAGTCCGCGCCAACATTCGTAGTAGTTGCCCTGCAGCGCCTTCGAATCGAGCGCCTGCCGGCTGGGACGAATGACCTTGCGGGTCTCGAACATGAAGGCCATGGTGCCCACGATGTGGTCGGGACGCGAGGTGTCGGCGTTCGAGGCTTTCTCGAAGCTGGCCGCGTCCGGCCCATGGCCGCTCATGCAGTTGTGCAGGCTCGAACCGCCCGGCACGAAGCCGCCGGCCTTGGCGTCGTAGGCACCGTCGATGAGACCCATGAACTCGCTGGCCACGTTGCGATGGAAATAAGGCGGCCGGAACGTATGTTCGGCCACCAGCCAGCGCGGCGGGAAGATCACGAAATCCATGTTCGCCACGCCCGGGGTATCGCTGACCGAGGTGAGCACGGTGAAGATCGACGGATCGGGGTGATCGACGGCGATCGAGCCAATGGTGTTAAACCGGCGCAGGTCGTACTTGTATGGCGCATAGTTGCCGTGCCAGGCCACCACGTCGAGCGGCGAATGGTCGATGCGCGCGCTCCACAGTGCGCCCTGGAACTTGGCCACGAGCGCGAACTCGCCATCGACATCCTCATACGCGGCCACCGGCGTGAGGAAGTCGCGCGCATGCGCCAGCCCGTTCGCGCCGATGGGGCCGAGGTCCGGCAGGTGCAACGGCGCGCCGAAGTTCTCGGCAACGTAGCCGCGTGCCTCGCCGTCCGGCAATTCGACGAGGAAGCGGATGCCGCGTGGCACCACCGCGATTTCGAGCGGCGCCACGTCGAGTACGCCCAGTTCGGTACGGATGCGCAGCCTGCCCTGCTGCGGAACGATCAACAGTTCGCCGTCGGCGTCGTAGAAGTAGCGCCCTTCCATCGAACGGTTCGCGACGTACAGATGGATGCCCACGCCGGCCTGCTCGGCAGCACCGCCGTTGCCTCCCATGGTGAACAACCCGTCGAGGAAGTCGCACGGCTCGGACGGTATCGGGAGCGGATCCCAGCGAAGCTGGTTCGGCGTGGCCGCGGCTTCGTCGAATCGGTTGTGGAAGGTGCCGTGGTCCATCGCCGCGAAAGGCGAATGCTGGGCCGCCGGACGGATGCGGTACAGCCAGCTGCGCCGGTTGCGGTGACGCGGCGCGGTGAACGCGCTGCCCGACAGCTGCTCGGCGTAGAGGCCCGCGGCCACGCGCTGCGGCGAGTTCTGCCCCGTGGGCAGCACGCCTTCCACGGCTTCGGTAGCGAACTCGTTACCGAAGCCGGTCTGGTACCCGCGGGTATCGTCGGTGTAGCTCATCGTGGCGGTCCTGGGTCGATAGCGGCCTGTAATGATGCGTCAGAGCACGCCGCGGCGCATCTGGTCGCGCTCGATCGATTCGAACAGCGCCTTGAAGTTGCCGTTGCCGAAGCCCTCGTTACCCTTGCGCTGGATGATCTCGAAGAAGATCGGGCCAATGGTGTTCTGGGTGAAGATCTGCAGGAGCAGCTTCTTCTTGGTCTCGTCGTCGGCGTCGATCAGGATCTTGCTCGCCTGAAGACGCGGAATGTCCTCGCCATGATCGGGCACGCGCGCATCGATCACTTCGTAATAGGTATCCGGCGTGTCGAGGAAAGCGACGTCCCGCGCGCGCATGGCTTCCACCGACTCGTAGATGTTGTCGGTGAACAGGGCGATGTGCTGGATGCCTTCGCCGTTGTACTCACGCAGGTATTCGTTGATCTGCGACTTCTCGTCCGAGGACTCGTTGAGCGGAATGCGCACGAGGCCGTCCGGCGCGGTCATGGCCTTCGACACGAGGCCGGTCTTCGCGCCCTTGATGTCGAAGTAGCGGATCTCGCGGAAGTTGAACAGACGCTCGTAATACTTCGACCATTCTTCCATGTTGCCGAAGTGCAGGTTATGGGTCAGGTGGTCGATGAAGGTGAGGCCGAACCCCTTCGGGTGGCGATCGACGCCCGGCAGCCATTCGAACTCGGCGTCGTACACCTCACCCCTGGCGCCATAGGTGTCGATCAGGTACAGCGCCGCCCCGCCGATGCCCTCGATGGCCGGCACCTGGAGGGCCAGCGTCTCCGGCTTGAAGGCGACTTTCTGGGCGCCGTTGGAAAGCGCCGTGGCCTGCACGTCCGTGGCCGGACGGGTGAAGCGGATGGCGAAACCGCAGGCGGAGGGGCCATGCTTGGCAACGAAGTCCGCGGCGAAGGAATCCGGCTCCTCGTTCACGAGGAAGTTGCAGTCGCCCTGGCGATACAGGGTGATCTTCTTCGTCTTGTGCTTCGCCACGGCCGTGAAGCCCAGCTTCGGGAAGAGGGTATGGAGCAGGGCCGGGTCCGGCGCCGCGAATTCGACGAACTCGAACCCGTCGACACCCTGGGGATTTTCGAAGGTGGTGACCTGCATGCCGATATTGGGCTGGGCGCTCATGGGCGATACTCCTGGGGATGAGGATGGCTTGGGCCGTCTAGCATCATTTATAGTTTCACTTGTAACCATTTGCAAGGACCAGTGCAGCATGACATCCGACGCCGTCCCCGCCCATGCCCCTCTGGAGTTAGAAAACTTCCTGCCCTACCGCCTTTCGATCCTCTCGAACACGGTGAGCCAGTCGATCGCCGACGAATACACGGACCGATTCCAGCTCAGCATGACCGAATGGCGCGTGATGGCCGTGCTGGCCCGCTTCGCGGACCTGTCCGCCCGCGAGGTGGCCGAGCGGACCAGGATGGACAAGGTGGCGGTGAGCCGCGCCCTGGCCCGCCTGGTCGAGGCGGGCCGCGTCGACCGCAGTACCCACGACGGCGACAAGCGCCGTTCGGTCCTCAAGTTGTCCGAGGCGGGCTGGGCCATCCACGACGAGGTGGCGCCGATGGCCCGTGAGCACGAACGGGAACTGCTGGCCAGGCTGGACGAGGCGGAGCGGGAACAGTTGAACCGCATCCTGGACAAGCTGATGGCGCCCTGACCGGGCTGCGATGGCGTCTGGCCTGTAGGAGCGCGCCTTGCGCGCGACAGTTTTTCGCGAGAAGCAGCAGGCCCTGTTGCTCACGGTCCCAAAAGCTGTCGCGCGCAAGGCGCGCTCCTACACGTGCGGGCCATTCACCCGGATGCGGCGGCCTGGGTCACTTCACGCCGTGCATCAGCCGGTTGATCAGCGGCGCGATCAGGAACAGCACGATGCCTGCGCCGATCAGCAGTTCGAAGCTGAAACTGAACCCGGACAGCGCCGAGGCCACGGTCATGCCGGTTTCGCCGCTGATGTGCCCGGCGAGCAGACCGGAAAGGTTGTTGCCGATGGCGGTGGACAGGAACCAGCCACCCATCGCCAGGCCGACGACGCGGAGCGGCGCGAGCTTGGTCACCATCGACAGCCCGATCGGCGACAGGCACAGCTCGCCGATGGTCTGCAGCACGTAGCAGGCCGCCAGCGGCCAGAACGGGATGAGGCCGTCGCCGCCCACGAGGCTCTTCAGCGCATACATCAGCACCAGGAAGCCCAGCGCGTTGAAGATGAGCCCGAGGCCGAACTTGCGCGGAATCGAGGGCTCCTTGCGGAACTTCGCCGACCAGCCCCACGCCAGCGCCACCACCGGCGCGAAGACCAGGATGGCCGCCGAGTTCACCGACTGGAACCACCCGGTGGGGAACTCCCAGCCGAACATCTGGCGGTCCACGATGTTTTGGGCCAGGAAGTTGAACGAGCTGCCCGCTTGCTCGAAGAACATCCAGAACAGCACGTTGAAGGCAAACAGCAGCAGCATCGCGATCACGCGGTGGATCTGGATGCGGTCGTGACGCACGGCCTCGATCACCAGCATCACCGCCACGCCGATGAACAGCACACCCAGCAGCCAGGCGATGAACACGGCGCCTGCCTTGGCCATCAGCAGGTAGACGAGGGGGATGGCGACAAGGACGCCGATGACCACGGCAACGAGATTCTTCCCCTCGTGGCGCTCCGGCGGCGGCACGCCCACGCCCTTGAGCTGCTTCTTGCCGAGCAGGAACCAGATGAAGCAGATGACCATGCCGATGCCGGTGGCGGCGAACACCACCTTGTAGTTCTGCTGCAGCGGCGTATCGGTGATCACCGAGGCGAGCCAGCCGGTGACCAGCGGCGCGAGGAAGCCGCCGAGGTTGATGCCCATGTAGAAGATGGTGAAACCGCGGTCGCGGCGGTCGTCGCCCACGGGATAGATCTGGCCCACCAGTGAGGAAATATTCGGCTTGAACAGGCCGTTGCCGACGATGACCGTGGCAAGGCCGGCAAGGAACACCTGCTGGTTGGGCAGCATGACCATGAACAGGCCCGAGCCCATCACCGCCGCCCCGAGCAGGATCGAGCGCTGGTAACCGAGGATGCGATCGGCCACCCAGCCGCCGAAAATGGCCGAAGCGTAGACCAGGGCCAGGTAGGCGCCATAGGTGCGGCTGGCATAGCCCTGCCCCGCCTGATCGCCATGGAAGAACTCGGCGACGATATAGAGGGTGAGGGCCCAGCGCATGCCATAGAAGGCGAAGCGTTCCCAGAATTCGGTCATGAACAGCATCCACAGGGGACGCGGATGGCCGAGGGTCTGCGGGTACTCGGGCAAGGGCCTGGCGGCAGCTGCGGCGGTCGGTGTCATGGCTTCCCTTGTGCATCGGTTCGTGCAAGGTGTTTAGCTGGACCGGCCCGACGCGTCAAATCTTACGGAATCGCCCGTAGGAGCGCGCCTTGCGCGCGACATCTTTTCGCACCTGTTTGCAAGCTAGCGCGCCAGCTCCAGATCACGGCCTCAAGAGCTGTCGCGCGAAAGGCGCGCTCCTACGTCCCGATGATCGTGCGTACCTCGATGAGTTCGGGGAAGAAGGTCTGCTCCAGCGCCTTGCGCAGGAAGGCTACGCCCGAAGAGCCGCCGGTGCCTTGCCGGAAGCCGATGATGCGCTCCACGGTCTTCATGTGGCGGAAGCGCCAGAGCTGGAACGCTTCCTCGATGTCCACCAGTTCCTCGCTGAGGTGGTACTCGGACCAGTGGTTCGCGGTGTCCTCGTAGATCCGCTTGAACACGGGCAGCAAGGCAGGCTGGCTTTGCCAGGGCTGGGTGAGGTCCCGCCCGAGGAGTTCCGCCGGCACGGCGTGGCCGCGGCGCGCGAGGTAACGCAGGAACTCGTCGTAAAGTCCCGGCGCCTCGAACACCTTGCGCAGGCGCTCGTACGCGACGGGATCGTGCTCGAACACGCGCAGCATGTCGCGGTGCTTGTTCCCCAGCAGGAATTCCACCATGCGGTACTGCAACGACTGGAAGCCGGACGACGGCCCGAGCACGTCGCGGAACTGGAGGTATTCGGCCGGCGTCAGTGTCTCCAGCACGCCCCATTGTTCGTAGAGCTGGCGCTGCACCTGCTTGACCCGGGCAAGGATCTTCAGCGTGCCGTCCACGTCGTCGGCGCGCAGGCGGACGAGCGCGGCCTCCAGCTCATGGATCATCAGTTTCAGCCAGAGCTCGGAGGTCTGGTGCTGGATGATGAACAGCATCTCGTCATGGTGGGCCGGCTCGCTGCGCGGATGTTGCGCGGTGAGCACCTGGTCGAGCTTCAGGTACTCCCCATAGGTAAGACGCCCGTCGAGATCGGTGCGGATACCGGGTTCGAGGTCGCGCTGGGGATTGGCCATGGGACGGGTTCACGGTAGGGGTTGACAAGGCTGGAAAGCCGCGTCGCAAGGCCATTACGGGCATGAGGATAGGAAATGTCATGCTGCGCCGTACCTTGCCGGGTGATAATACCCCTGATATCTAGTCCGGCTCGCAAGAACCCAAAAGCCGTGTCGCGCCCCGCTGGATGGGCCCGGCCGCTTCCCCACTCGTGCGTGTCGTTTCTAACCATCCCCTGGGAGCGAGTCGTGTCCATCGCCGCCAAGTTCGAAATCGAATACCTGCAATACCTTGACCAGGACGGCAAGGAAACCGGCAAGGAACTGCCCGAATTCGCCAAGGATCTCGACCACATGGTCGAGCTCTACAAGCTCATGGTGTCCACCCGCGTGTTCGACGCCAAGTCGATCGCGCTGCAGCGTACCGGCAAGCTAGGCACCTACGCCTCCTGCCTGGGCCACGAGGCCGCGCACGTGGGCATCGGCAGCGCCATGCGCCGCGAGGACTCGCTGGCGGTGTCCTACCGTGAGTACGGCGCGCAGCTGTACCGCGGCGTGAAACCGCGTGAGGTCTACACCTACTGGGGCGGCGACGAGCGCGGCAACGACTTCGCCGACGCGCCCGCGCACGACTTCGCCTGGTGCGTGCCCATCGGCACGCAGTGCCTGCACGCCGCCGGTTCGGCCCTCGCGTTCAAGATCCGTAACGAACCGCGCGTCGCGGTGTGCACGATCGGCGACGGCGGCTCGTCCAAGGGCGACTTCTACGGCGCCATCAACGTCGCCGGCGCGCAGCAGCTGCCGCTGGTGGCCGTGATCGTGAACAACCAGTGGGCCATCTCCGTGCCGCGCCGCATCCAGAGCGGCTCGGGCACGCTAGCCCAGAAGGGCATCGCCGCCGGCCTGTACTGCATCCAGGTGGACGGCAACGACATCATCGCCGTGCGCAAGGCCATGGAGGATGCGCTCGAGCGCGCCCGCTCCGGCCAGGGCGGCAGCGTCATCGAGGCGGTCACGTACCGTCTCGGCGACCACACCACCGCCGACGACGCCCGCCGCTACCGCGGCGAGCAGGAAGTGAAGGAAGCCTGGGAACGCGACCCCGTGCCGCGCCTGCGCAAATGGCTCGAAGCCAAGGGCAAGTGGGACGACGCGAAGGAAGAGGCCTGGAAGGCCGAATGCGACGACTGGATGGACAACGAGGTGAACGCGTATCTCGAGTCGAAGGTGCAGCCGGCCACGGCCATGTTCGACTACCTGTACGCCGAACTCCCCGCCGACCTCGAAAAGCAGCGTGAACTCGCCGCTTCCCTCGATCGCAAGTAAGGATTCCTTCCCATGGCACAAATCACTCTCATCGAAGCGGTGACCCAGGCGCTCGCTTACGAAATGCGCAACGACGACCGCGTCGTGGTGCTCGGCGAGGACGTCGGCGTCAACGGCGGCGTGTTCCGCGCCACCCAGGGACTGCAGGAACAGTTCGGCGAATGGCGCGTGATCGACACGCCGCTCGACGAAACCACCATCGCCGGGCTCACCGTCGGCCTCGCCGCGCAGGGCATGCGTCCGGTGGCGGAGGCCCAGTTCGAGGGCTTCATCTACCCGATGATGGAGCACATTGCCTGCCACGCCGCGCGCATGCGCAACCGCACCCGCGGCCGCATCACCGTCCCGGCCGTGTGGCGCGCTCCATGGGGCGGCGGCATCCGCGCTCCCGAGCACCACTCCGAGGCCAACGAGCACCTGTTCACGAACATCCCAGGCCTGCGCGTGGTGATGCCGTCGTCGCCCGCCCGTGCCTACGGCCTGCTGCTGGCCGCCATCCGCGATCCGGACCCGGTGATCTTCTTCGAGCCGAAGCGCATCTACCGCCAGTACAAGGAAGAAGTGCCCGACGACGGCGAGGCCCTGCCGCTCGACGTCTGCTTCGTGCTGCGCGACGGCACCGACGTGACCCTGGTGACCTGGGGCGCGCAGGTGAAGGAATGCCTCGAGGCCGCCGACGCGCTCGCCGAGAAGGGCATCAGCGCCGAAGTGATCGACGTGGCCACGCTCACGCCGCTCGACTTCGACACCATCGCCGAATCGGTGACCAAGACGGGCCGCTGCGTCATCGTGCACGAGGCACCGAAGACGGCCGGATTCGGCGGCGAAATCGCCGCCCGCCTGGCCGAGGAATGCCTCTACAGCCTGCTCGCGCCGGTGGAACGCGTCACCGGTTTCGATACGCACATCCCGCTGTTCCGCCTGGAAATGAAGTACCTGCCCAGCGTCGAACGCATCGTCGAAGCCGCCGAGCGCACGCTCGCCGCCTCCTGAGGAACCGATAGACATGGCCGACATCAAGACCTTTTACCTGCCGGACCTCGGCGAGGGCCTTCCCGACGCGACCGTCGTCGAGTGGCACGTCAAGGAAGGCGACACCATCAAGCTCGACGCCCCGCTGGTGTCGATGGAAACCGCGAAGGCCGTCGTCGACGTGCCGTCGCCGTACTCCGGCACCGTGAAGAAGCTGCACGGCGCCACCGGCGACATCATCGAGACCGGTGCCGCCCTGGCCGACTTCGAGATCGATCCGAACGCGCGCCAGCGCGCCGAGGCCGAATCCACGGGCCACCACCACGGCCCGAAGAAGGGCGTGGGCAGCCAGGCGCCGGACGATGCCAGCAAGGTCATCGCTTCCGACGACGGCGGCGAGATCGACGCCGGCAACGGTGCCGACCGTGAAGACGAAGGCACCGTCGTGGGCGCCATGATCAGCGGCAACGCCGTGCACACCGAGCAGGTCAGCAACGCCGGCGGCGTTAAGGCCGTTCCGGCCGTGCGCGCCGCGGCGAAGAAGCTCAAGGTCGACCTCACCCGCGTGCAGCCCACCGGCGCCGGCGGCGTGATCACCATGACCGACGTGAAGAACGCCGCCGCCAACGGCAGCGCCGCGCTGGGTGCCGCCCCGGCCCGTCCCGCATCGGCTCAACATCTGGCCCCGAGCCTGCCTGAGCCGGGTCCGGCGCCGCAGCGCACGGCCGTGTCGCAGGCTGGCAAGGCCGTGCGTACCGCGCCCCCGGGCAAGGAGGCGATGGGCCAGCCGGAGCAGCTGAAGGGCGTCCGCCGCAACATGGCCCGCGTCATGGCTGACGCGCACGCCAACGTCGTGCCCACCACCCTCGTGGATGACGCCGACCTGCACGCCTGGATCGGCAAGCAGGACATCACCGCCCGCCTCATCCGCGCCATCGTGGTGGCCTGCAAGGCGGTACCGGCGCTCAACGCGTGGTTCGACGGCAAGAACCTCAGCCGCACGCTGCACCCGCACGTGGACATCGGCATCGCCGTGGATACCGAGGACGGCCTGTTCGTTCCGGCCCTGCGCAATGCCGACGTGCTCGACGGCGCGGGCATCCGTGCCGCGATCAAGCGCCTGCGCACGTCTGTGGAAGACCGCAGCATTCCGGCGTCGGAGCTCTCCGGCTACACCATCAGCCTGTCGAACTTCGGCATGTTCGCCGGCCGCTACGCCACTCCGGTGGTCGTGCCGCCGACGGTGGCCATCGTCGGCGCGGGCAAGCTCAGCCACGACGTCGTGGCCGTGATGGGCGGCATCGAAGTGCACCGCCGCATGCCGCTGTCACTCACCTTCGACCACCGCGCCGCCACGGGCGGCGAAGCCGCGCGCTTCCTGAAGGCGATGATCGACGACCTGGGCCTGCCGCAGTAAGTCCGCGGGAAACAGCCCTGCCGTCGTTCGCCCGCAGGGCGCGCTCTTTGTAGGAGCGCGCCCTGCGCGCGACAGCATGGGGCCAAGACCCGGAACTGGCGCGTGACCGTGAAGACTGGCGCGAAGAGCTGTCGCGCGCGGGCGCGCTCCTACTATGCGGCTCCCGAGGCGGTATCCTTCCCCTCATGCTCAACAACGACACCCTCCGCAGCATCCGCTACATGCTCGACCTCGGCGACGTCCACGTCGTCGAGATCATGAAGCTCACCGGTTTCCCCGCCACGCGCGAGCAGGTGGAGCCGTGGCTCCGCAAGGAAGACGAGCCGGGCTTCGCCGAGATGCCCGACGCCGCCATGGCGCATTTCCTCGACGGCCTCATCGTCCATCGCCGGGGCCGCGACGACAGCCAGCCACCGCGTCCCGTGGAAACCCGGGTCAACAACAACGTGGTGCTGAAGAAACTGCGCGTGGCCTTCGAGCTCAAGGAGGAGGACATCCTGGCAATCATGACCGAGGCCGGATTCCGCGTGTCCCGCGGCGAGATCAACGCCCTCTTCCGCCAGCCGAAGCACAGCAATTTCCGCCTCTGCGGCGACCAGTTCCTGCGCAACTTCCTCAAGGGCCTCACGCAGCGGCTGCGCGGCGCCTGAGCCGGTTTCTGCTAACCCGCTGCATCACGCTCACCAGCAGTCGTCCCTGCGCAGGCAGGGACCAGCGACTCTGCGCACGATCCAGCCGGAAGGCACTGGATTCCTACCTTCGCAGGAATGACGGGTGCACGGAATGCTCACGCGAGTCCCGCGTTTGCAGGGCTAGGATGCGGCTTCCCGTCCTCCGGAGGTTGCCTCATGCACCACAGCAGACTCTGTGCCCTCGTCCTCGACTGCCAGGACGGCGACCTCGTCGCCGCGTCCGAATTCTGGAGCCGTGCGCTCGGCAAGCCGATCAAGACGACCGACGAAGAAGGCGACGGCAAATATGCGTCGTTGAAGACCGCACCCGACGAACTCCAGGTCCTTCTCCAGAAGGTGGACCATCCCAGTCGCGTGCACCTCGACATCGAGGCCGACGACGTGGATGCCGAGGCCGACCGGCTCGAAGCGCTGGGCGCAAAACGCATCGGCTTCGTGAAGCGCTGGTGGGTGATGGAAGCCCCCACCGGTCATCGCTTCTGCATCGTGCGTAAGCAGGCCGAAGCATTCGGCCCTCACTTGAACACCTGGGATTGATGCCGCCGCCCTGTAGGAGCGGCCCTGGCCGCGACATCTTTTCGCCGCGAGCAACAGGCCCTGATACGCAGCGCGAAAGGCTGTCGCGGCCGGTGGCCGCTCCTACAGGCTGCGCTTTTTCCAGACGAGCTGGCGGACGATGAGCGCCACCACCAGCACGGCCACGAACGCGCCGTAGCCATATAGCGCCGGCACCACCTGTTGCCAGATCGCCCCGCTCTTCGGTCCGAACTGGTCGGCGGCTGGTAGTTCGACGGCATCGTAGGCCAGCAGGGCCGCCTGGAACGCGGCGACTGTCGCCGCGAGCAACGCGAGCACGTCGAAGCCCCGGCGTGCGGCGTTCTTCAGCAGCGACTTCGGGTAAGCCCAATACGCCCAGCCGAGCACAACCAGCCATGGCGCCAGGAGCATGATCGCGAGATAGCGCATGTCAGGCCTTCCGGGCAGCGTTCTTGGCGGCCTTCGCCGCGGCTTCCCCGGCCTTCAGTGCGGCTTCCTCGGCCGTGGCGGCGGCGAGCGTGTCGAGCGCGCTGCGCAGCCGGAGCAAGGCCGCGGCGCGCACGACCTCGTCCGCATACGATTCGCCGTTGGCGACGACCTGGCCATCGACCAGGAGCGCAAGGTGATCGCCATGCGACTCGATCGTCGCATGCGCGCCGCCCGCGGACGACAGGGTCTGGCGCAGCGCGCCCGCCGCCTTCGGGTCGGCGAACGGCACCGACAGCAGCAGTTCCTCGCCATCCGCGCCGAAGAGACGGAAACGGAAACTTCCGTCGGTGTCGCGGAAGCTCGCGAAGCGTGGCGGCTTCGCCTTCGCGGCGTGCGAAGCGGCAGCCGGCTGTCCGTGCGGTTCCAGCTTATGCCGCGCGCTGCGCAGTCCCACCGCCTCGCGCAGGGTTTCCACGAGCGGCCCGGCAATGGCGCGCGCCTTCGCCGCACCGGCGAGGAGGATGTCCTCCATCTGTCCGGGGCTGGCCATCAGCGCTTCGTATTTGTCGCGCATCGGCGCCACTTCGGAATCGACGCGCTCGAACAGCACCTGCTTGGCTTCACCCCAACCGAGGCCGCCATGCAGTGCCTCCGCGAACGCGGCCGTCTCTGCTGGCGAGGCGAAGGCCTTGTAGATGGTGAACAGTGCGGAATCCTCCGTGTCCTTCGGCTCGCCCGGCGCGCGCGAATCGGTGACGATCTTCATGATCGCCTCGCGCATGCCCTTCGCGCCGCCTTCGAACAGGGGAATGGTGTTGTCGTAGCTCTTCGACATCTTACGCCCGTCGAGGCCGGGCAGCGTGGCCACCTGCTCCTCGATGAGCGCTTCCGGCATCACGAAGAAGTCGCGGCCGTAGGTGTGGTTGAAACGCTGCGCGATGTCGCGCGCCATTTCGATGTGCTGGATCTGGTCACGGCCCACCGGCACCTTGTTCGCGTTGAAGGCGAGGATGTCGGCAGCCATCAGCACCGGATACATGTAGAGGCCCGCGGTGACGCCCGCGTCGGCGTCGTCCTGGTTCTCGATGTTGCGGTCCACCGCGGCCTTGTACGCGTGGGCGCGATTGAGCAGGCCCTTGGAGGTCACGCAGGTGAGCAGCCACATCAGCTCGGTCACCTCGGGGATGTCGGACTGGCGGTAGAAGGTGACCCTCTCCGGGTCCAGTCCGGCGGCCAGCCAGCTCGCGGTGATCTTCAGGCGCGAGGCCTCTACGCGGTCGGCGTCGTCGCTCTTGATCAGGGCGTGGTAGTCCGCCATGAAGTAGAACGCGTCGACGTTCGCGTCGCGGCTGGCCAGGATGGCCGGCCGGATGGCGCCGACGTAGTTGCCGAGGTGCGGCGTGCCGGTGGTGGTGATGCCGGTGAGGACGCGGGTATGCATGGGAAGCCTGATGCTCGGACGGCGGAAACCGTCCGAGTGTAGCCCGCGTGACGGCCGGGCGGCGACCCCGGGCCGTGGCAGCTTGCCGCGCCCCTGCCCGCTGCCCCGCAGGGCTCAGCGCATCAGGGTGGATTTCCCGAACAGCGATTCCACCAGGTCCACCGCCAGCTTCGCGGTCTGGTTGCGCTTGTCGAACGCGGGATTCAACTCGACGATGTCCAGGGAGCCGACGCGGCCGGTATCGGCGATCATCTCCATGCATAGCTGCGCCTCCCGGTAGTTCGGGCCACCGCGCACGGTGGTGCCCACGCCGGGCGCGATCGACGGATCGAGGAAGTCCACGTCGAAGCTCACGTGCAGGTGGGTCTCCTCGTCCACACCGGCCAGCGCTTCTTCCATCGCCGCCTTGATGCCGATCTCGTCGATGTAGCGCATGTCGTAGATATCGAGGCCCACCTCGTGCACGAAGCGCTTCTCGCCTTCGTCCACCGAGCGGATGCCGATCTGGCGGAACACGTCGGGCGTGGTGGCCGGCACCGTGCCGCCGATCCGGACGAGCGCATCGGGGCCGTAACCGCAAAGACAAGCCACCGGCATGCCGTGGATATTGCCCGAGGGCGTGATCTGGCTGGTGTTGAAGTCCGCATGGGCATCGAGCCAGAGCACGCGCAGCTTCTTTCGCGCCTCGCGGCAATGCCGGGCCACGGCGGAAATCGAGCCGATGGCCAGGGAGTGGTCGCCGCCGAGCATCACTGGCAGATGGCCTTCGCCCAGGGCCTTGTAGATGGCCTCGTGGACGGCCGTGTTCCACGCGGCCGCCTCGTCGAGGTGACGATACCCGTCCGTGGGCGGCTGCCAGGGGTTGAGCGGACCGGCAAGGTTGCCGCGGTCCACGACGTGCATGCCGCGCCTGGCGAGGCGCTCGCCCAGGCGGGCGACACGCAGGGCCTCCGGCCCCATGGAACTGCCACGGTGACCGGCACCGATGTCGGTGGGGACGCCGATGAGGGCGACCGAGCGGGTGGTTGGACTCATGACGGGAATTCTCAGGGGGAAGGATGCTCTTGCACGAGCGGCCTGCCTTCAGCACGCCAGGCGTCGGCGCTGCCCTCGAGCAGCTTCACGTTCGTGTAACCGAGGGACTCGAGCGTGTCGCGCGCGCGGGCGGCACGCTTGCCGGACTTGCAGTACACGACGACTTCGCGATCGCGGGGGATGCCCAGCACGCCGTGCCGGGCCGCCACCTCGTCGACGGGAACGTTCAGGGCGCCCGCGAGGTGACCCTCACGGAACTCCTTAGGCGTGCGAACGTCCAGGAGCAGCGGAGCCTCATGCGCGGCCATGCTCCTGGCAAGCGTGTCCCGGGTAACGTCCTGCGCGCAGGCGACGGCGGGCAGGCATAGGCCGAGGAACATCAGCGATGCGCGGAAGCGGGTCATGCCGCAAGTTTACACCGGGCTCCGGGACGGCCACGTTGCAGCGCGACAGACGAGAAGTCGCCACTGTCCATGGCTGTCCGCGATGCGCTGTCCGCGGACAGCCAGGTAGCCAGTCGATGCCGCATGCGAGGCCGGGCGGCGTCTTGGCACATCCATTGCTCGGCACGAAGCAACACAAGGACTCGTTGCGTGATCGAACCGACCGACCTCAAGCCGGGCAACCGGCCCTTCGACCGCCTGCCCTGGCAGGTGCAGATGTTCGTCGTGTTCTATCTCCGCGCCAGCGGTTACGCCGGCACCGAGGAGGAGCGGGAACTGGCCGCCGGGATCCTGGAAGCCCGCATCGCCCGCGCGCCCATCGATCACCACGAACTGGCCGCCGTGATCGATCGACAGTTCCCTTGCGAGCCCGGTGCCTGAGTCAGAAGCTTCCCGTCGCCACGGCACCGGCGGCAGGCACCGTGCGGTTGTTGTCGCCGGGTTGCCATACGGAGACCGTGCTCGTCGTCTCGCTGCGCACGATGCACTTCCACTCCACGGCGAAGGCCGGTGAGACATCGATGGTCGCCGTCCAGGATGGACGAGGAGAGGGTTTCAACAGGACGGCCCGCGCCGGATCCCACTGCCCCAGCTCCTTGCTTGAACCGACGACGTAGACGCTTTGCCCAGGCGCGGGCTCCCCTTTGTCGCAACGGAAGGTCACAGGTAACCGCGTCACCGTCCCGCCGTGCCAAATGCGCACCTTCCCTCCGTCGGCTTCGAGAGCCGGCACGAACGGTTCGTCGACGAAATCGCGGGGCTCCAGCAGCGTCGAGTCCAGCGCCACGACCAGGCGCTGCCGGTTCCCCGTCACGTTCGCAACAAGGCCACCGTATTTCGTTTCGAATGCCACCGGCGACTGCGCGTGCACGCCCGCATTCCTGCGCAGGCGAATCAGGTCGCGAAGGTAATCGTGCAGGCTCGTTGCGGCATCGCCATACATGTCCGGCCAGTAGACCGTCGGGCTGCCTGGCGTGGTCAGGATATAGGCATAGGCTTTGAGGCGCAGTTCCGGTCGCAACGGCCAGTGATGCTGCCCGCCGTTCGCTCCAGGCGACGTGCCCGTATCGTGGTTGTCGACGAAGGTCACGGCAACTTCCCTGTAGCGCGGATCGGGATTGCCATTGAGTCCGTAGCGCCATTCGGCCACCGATCCGTTCTGCATGCGCTCCTTCAGCGCGAAGTCGAACACCGTGCAGCGGGACGCGTCCGACCATTCCTTGAGCAGGTCCTGCCACGACTTCGCACGATGAGCGTCGCCCTGCGGAAACTCCCCTGGGCCTTTCCAATATTCGCCCACGCAGAAGCCCGCATCGTCGGCCTCGGTCATCCATTCGTCCACGTGCTTGCCAGCGTAGCCGCGCACGAAGTCGAAGCGGAAGCCGCCGGCATCGTAGTTCGCGTGAAGCACGCGAAGCTCGTCGCGGAACATCGCGAGGTTGGCGGCATTCGCCAGGTTCAGGTCCGCATCGCCGGCCATGAACGGGTCGCCGTCGTCGCAACTGGCGCAATCGCTGCGCAGGCGGCCTTCTCCCTTCGGTATCGACAGCGAAGCATCGGCCGCATCCTGGCGGCGATGGTTCGGCACGATGTCGTAAACCGGTTTCACGCCTGCCGCAGCGAGCGCATCCGCGGCGGCGTGTAACTGCGCATCGGAGCCGTACCCGCCGTTCTTGTCGAAGTCGTGCCAGAAGTATCCTTCACCGCCACCGCTGGCGCCCGCGGAGCTCCATCGGGAGGTATCGCGCCAGGGCGGAGGCATCCACACCGAAGTGAATCCATCCGCGGCGATGCGTGAGGCGTCGCTCTTCAGAAGCGTGTACCACGGCCCGGGCTGCACGCGTACCGAGTTCCAATGGAAGCCCTGGAGGATGACCTCGTCACCGCCGTGATAGCGGATGCCGTTCGGTGTTTTCCCCGCCTCGTCGGCGGCGTGCGCACAGAAACATAGCCCAAGGAACAACAGCGGCCGTGACTTCATGTCGGCCTCGCGGATGTGGATACGCCGACCATCTTCCGCCGCGAACGGAAGTGCGGCCATCTGCCCTTCGTTGTAGTCCTGGGCGAGGCCTTTTCGGCAAGTACGTCGCCAAAGGTTTTGCGTCTGGTGCCGGCACCCGGATTCGAACTGGGGACCTACCGCTTACAAGGCGGTTGCTCTACCAACTGAGCTATGCCGGCGAAGGCGTGGGAGTTTATCAGAAGCAGCCGGTGGTCCGGGCAGTGATGCCTGGGCTGCGGATGCCCTGGCGGATGTCGGCGCCGGATTCGTCGGGGACCACGACGTCCAGCCACCACACGGGCGTGGTCTCGGTGCGCTCGCTCATGCGCGCCGGGAAGCCGGCGGCCACCACCTGGTCGCGGCGCTTGCGCGCGTTGGCCGGGTCGTGGAACAGGCCCAGCGCCACCGAGTTCTGCAGCTCGCCCTGCGCGGTCACGACGAAATAATCCTTGACGCCCTTGGCTTCCAGCCGCCTTGCCTGGGCCAGTGCCAGCTCGCGCGTCGGCTGGGGCGGAAGGAACACGCGCCAGCCGTGCGACTCGCTGGTCTGTTCCTGGCGCTGCCGGCTTCGCACCGTGCGCGGCGCGATCGCGCTGCGTGCGGCACGCAGGTCCACCTGGTTGGCGAAGGGGCCGAGGGCGAGGCAGCGATAGCTGCGGCGGGGGCTGGTCGGGGCACTGGCCGCCGCGGCAAGAAGGTCATCGGCGGCAGGCGCGGGCTTCTTCGCTTCCGGCTTCGCGACCGGCTTCGCCTGGGCCGCGGCGACGGATGCAGCGGCAGCGGCGGCCACCGTGGTGGCGGGAGGCGAGGCGTTGCTGGATGAGCGGGCCGGTGCGGCGACGGTCGTCGCCACGGGCAGTTCGGTCAGCAGCTTCAGCTTCGGCACGCCGCCATCGTTCGGATCCATCGCGTGCGTACCCGAATCGCCCAGCAGGAGCCACGCGGCCACCGCGATGTTCAGGGCTATCAGAAGAACGAACAGCAAACGCAAAAGCATGGCGGCCTTGAGTCTTCCGGTGGGGCCTGCTCGCGTTCCCCTGTAAGAACCGGCAGCGACCGCATTCTAGGCGATATCGCCCGCCGCGGCATGCGACCTCGCCCACACGCCCAACCCGCGCAGCACGGCGTCCGGTACGAGGGTGACCTCACGATCGAGCAGCGACGCGAGTACGTCGGCATCGCCGCCGCCGAGGGTCAGCATCGGGTTGCCGCCGAGCCGTTTCGCGGTGCGCTCCACGAAGCGGTCGACCAGGGCTGCGCAAGCCTGCCAGCAGCCGGAAGCCAGTCCGTCGGCGGTGTTGTCGGCAAGATCGCGGACCGCGCCCGCGTGTTCCGGCCGAACCTGGGCCGTGGCACCCAGTACCGACTGCTGCATGAGCAACGGCCCCGGCGCGATCCAGCCGCCGAGGTGTCGGCCCCCGGCATCCAGTGCGTCAAGCGTCAGCGCGGTGCCGACGCTGGCCAGCACGCAGGGCGCCCTTCCGGCGGCCAGCGCGTCGACCATGGCCAGGAACCGGTCGACGCCAAGGCGGCCCGGTTCGGCATAGGCATTGGTCACCCCGCAGGCATCCGCCGGCGTCCTTACCCAGAGCGGTTCGATATCGAACGCCTTGCTTGCCGCGACGGCCACGGCCGTCTCCCGGGCGGCGTCGACGACCGACGCGCCGACCACGCGGCGCGGCGCCGGCCAGTCGCTCCATAACGTGGAAAGCTCATGCGCGATATCGGCATCCCAGCCGAACGCGCCGCGCCGCACGAATTCGTCGCCGTCGAGCAGCGCGAACTTGAGCCTCGTGTTACCGAGGTCGAGAAGCAGGATCATGGCATCGCCTTTCGCACCGACACCTCGGCGCTGTCCACGGTGACCGGCTCGCCGTTCGCACGGCGCACGCGCAGGGCGCCGCGCTCGTCGACGCCTTCGCCCGTCGCATCGTACTCGCCGCGCGGATCGATGATGCGCAAGGATGCCCCGCGGAGCAGGTCGTTCGCGGCATATTCTTCAGCGAATGCCGCGAAGCCGTGGCGTTCGAAGGCCAGCAGCCCTTCGGTGAGCTGGCCGACGACGGCCGCGGCAATACGGTTACGGCCGGGCGGGTCGCCGCCGACGAGCGAGGCCAGGTCGGTAATCGGTTGTCCCGCACGCTCGTGCAGGCTGCCCGGCAGACGAACGTTGAGGCCGACGCCGATCACCGCCGCGCACGGGCCCGAGTATTCGCCGGAGAGTTCGACCAGCACGCCGGCGAGTTTGGCGTTTCCCGCAAGGACGTCGTTGGGCCACTTCAGGCCCGCCGTGCGGATGCCGAGGTCCGCAAGTGCACGCAAAAGCATCACCCCGACGGCGAGCGAGAGGCCAGACAATGAGGCGAACCCGCCGTCGAAGCGCTTAAGCACGGAGAGGTAAAGGTTCATGCCCGGCGGCGACAGCCAGGTGCGTCCCCGGCGTCCGCGCCCTGCCGACTGCGCCTCGGCCATGACGAAGGCGAGGTCGTCGAGGACCGGGATCCGCCGCGCCAGTTCGCTCGACGTGGAATCGATGTCCCAATGCACTTCGAGCATACCGATCCGGGCCGAGGTCTCCGCTGCCAGATCGGCGCGGATGCGGCGGGCGTCCAGCAACTCCGTGGCCCACGGCAGCCGGTAACCGCCGCCGACCCGCGCTTCCACGGGAACGCCCTTGAGGCGCAAGGCCTCGATCTGCTTCCAGACGGCGGCGCGGGTCACCCCGGCCTTGCGGGCCAGGGCCGCGCCGGACACGGCATCGCCGCCGGCGAGGGCTTCGAGGAGATCGCGTGCGAGCATGGCTAGCATCCAGCTAAGGCGGGCGCTGTCGAGGTGGGGATGAGCCTGGACATCCGGCGATTCTAGGGCAGCGGCGGGGATTTCGCCTGTCCCCGGCGGCCACCGGGAGCCGGCAACCTCCAGCACTGGCATGCTCGTGAAAATTCTGCGAGGATCGGTCGTCCCCCCTTATGTCCCAAGGGGCCTCAGGGTTTACCGATGAACGCCAGACCGTACATCTTCGGATGTCTGTGCCTCGTCGGTGCCGCCGGCACCGCCGCCGCTTCCGACATCGACCCGGCCGCCGCCGGTCTGCTCGCGCCGAGTGGCGCGGGCTCGTCGGCGTCGTTCGAAGGCAGTGCCCGGTCGTCATCTCAGAGCGCGCACGACAGTTCGGCCAGCGGCGCCGCATCCGCCCGCTCGGTTGGCTCGCATCGCGGCAATAATCCCCCGCCGGTCGCCGCGCCGGTCGACGTGGACGACGGCACGCACGACGACGCGATGCCGCTGCGCTCGAACGCACCGAGCTGGCAGTCGCTGCTTCCCGGGTCGATGCTCTGACCCTTCCCGGCCGTTCTCCGTGGGTTTCGTCCAGTCGCTGATCGCGCGCTTCCGCGCTCCCGTTCCTCCCATCGACGACGCCCTGTGGCGGCAGGCCATGGCTCGCGTACCCCTCGCCCGCAGCCTGGATGCGCCCCGGGCGCATTACCTGCGCCAGCTGGCGGCCACCTTCCTGCATACCAAGCGGTTCCATGCTCTGGGTGGTGCCGCGCTGGACGATTTCTGGCGCCTGGCCATCGCCATGCAGGCCAGCCTCCCCGCCTTGCCGCACGGGCCCAAAGCCTTCAAGGGCTGGACGAACGTGCTCGTGTATCCGGGCGAATTCAATGTGCGGCGCAGCCACCATGACGCACCGACCGGCGTCGTCACCGACAGCGACGACACGCTGATCGGCGAAGCCTGGGAGCGCGGACCGATGGTGCTGTCACTGGCGGACGTGGCGCTCGACCTCGAGGCGCCCTGGGATGGCTTCAACGTGGTCGTGCACGAGATGGCGCACAAGCTCGACATGCTCGCGGGGCCGGCCAACGGCGTACCGCCGCTGCCGTCCTCGATCGACCGCAGGCGCTGGATCGAGACGATGCAGCGTGGCTTCGACAAGCTGTCGAAGGCCGTCGATCGCGGCCGCCGCACCGCCATCGATCCCTATGCCGCGGAAGCGCCGGAAGAATATTTCGCGGTGACCAGCGAACTCCATTTCTCGCAGCCGTTGCTGTTGCGCGACGCGGAGCCCGACGTGGCGAACCTGCTCGAAGCGTTCTATGGGCCCTCGCCGGGGGCTACGTCCCCTTAAGGCGGTGGCAGCTTCACGCAGAAGCGCGCACCGCCCAGTTCCTCGGAACGATCGACGTGCAGATCGCCCTGATAGGCCTTGACGATGTCCTGCACGATCGAAAGGCCGATGCCGTGGCCCTGCACGCGTTCGTCTCCGCGCACGCCGCGCTGCAGGATCTTCTCGATCTTGTCTTCGGGAATGCCCGGCCCGTCGTCCTCGACCACCAGCTCGAGGCCGCTGCGACCTCGCATCTTGCCCACTGAGCGCGCCGAAAGCAGTACGCGGTGCGAGGCCCATTTGAAGGCGTTCTCGACGAGATTGCCCATCAGTTCGAGCAGGTCGCCCTGCTCGCCGGGGAAGGTCACGCCGTCCTCGATCTCGAATTCGCAGAGCACGTTCTTCGCGGCGTAGACTTTCTCGAGGCTCTGCACCAGGTCTTCCGCATGGCCCGCGATCGGCTCCACGGAAGCGATGGTGCGGCGACCCGAGGTCGCGGCTCGCGACAGCTGGTACGCCACGATCTCGTCCATCCTGCGCACCTGGTCGAGGATGTCGCCGCGCAGGTTGCCCGC
The DNA here is from genome assembly GCF_056755555.1 of Luteibacter sp. SVR4-7G. Taxonomy (NCBI): domain Bacteria; kingdom Pseudomonadati; phylum Pseudomonadota; class Gammaproteobacteria; order Lysobacterales; family Rhodanobacteraceae; genus Luteibacter; species Luteibacter sp. SVR4-7G. The sequence continues at coordinate 33,585 of NZ_JBPGXO010000003.1, forward strand.
GTCCCCGCCGGTTTCCAGCTGCGAGCGGATCACCGCCAGCGGCGTCTTCAGGCTGTGCGCAAGGTCGGCCAGGGTGTCGCGGTAGCGCGTACGCTGTTCGCGCTCGCTGTCGATGAAGGCATTGAGGCGCCGCGTGAGCACCGTCAGCTCCACCGGATACGGGCCGTCCAGGTGGTCACGCGTGCCGCGTTCGATGTGCGCGAGATCGCTGGACACGCGGCGCAGCGGCAGCAGGCTCCAGCGAAGCAGGAACAACTGCAGCAGCATGAGCATCATGCCGAGCATCGCCAGCCACAGGAACTGGGTGCGGCGGTACGTGGCCACCTGCCGCTCGAACTGGTCCTCGGTCTGCGCCACCGCAAAGGTCAGCGGCACGCTGCGCTTTTCCGTGCTGTCCAGCGACACGCCGTAACTGAAGACATACAGCTTGCCGCTGCGCGTCTCCACCGGCTCGAAGGCGGTTTCCCCGGGGGACAACATGCGCACGAAGTCGAAATCGCGGCCCAGCGCCGACGACGATTCCCAGCGGAAGCCGTCGTTACCGACGATGATCGCGTAGAGGCCCGAGCCCGGCCGCGAGAAGTCGGGATTCGGCTGGCTGTCCGGTGTCGTCACCTTGCCTGCGCGGGTGATGTCCGTGCCGGTGATGTACGCGATGGCATAGTTGTGCAGCCGATCGTGCATGGCCGACAACTCGGATGCATAGTTCGCCTTGTTCTGGGCGAGACCGGTCAGGCCCAAGAACGCGGCAAGCGCGAAGCCGGTCGCCAGCGCCGCACGCGCGGCCAGCGAAAGGGGCCGGCGTCTGGTCGATGAAGCGTTGTCCATGCTTCGAGCTTACAGCCCGGGGATCAGTCTTCGTCCGCTTCGTTGCGAGGAATGGCGAAACGATAGCCGCGGCCGCGCACGGTTTCGATCGGCTTGAGCGTGCTTTCCGGGTCCAGCTTGCGGCGCAGGCGGCCGATGAAGACCTCCAGCACGTTCGAATCGCGGTCGAAATCCTGCTGGTAGATGTGCTCGGTGAGGTCGGCCTTCGAGACCAGCTCCCCGGCGTGCAGCATCAGGTATTCCAGCACCTTGTATTCGTAGCTGGTGAGGTCGACCTGGCGGCCTTCGACGGTGACCGTCTGTGCCGTGGTGTCCAGCTTGATGGGGCCGCAAGCCAGCACCGGCTTCGACCAGCCGCTGGCGCGGCGCACCAGCGCGTTGATGCGCGCCAGCAGTTCCTCGACGTGGAACGGTTTTACCAGGTAGTCGTCGGCACCGTATTTCAGGCCCTCGACCTTGTCCTGCCAGCTGCCGCGGGCGGTGAGGATCAGGATGGGGTACCGCTGGCCGTGCTCGCGCAGGGCCTTGACCAGGTCCATGCCCGACAGCTTGGGCAGGCCGAGATCGATGATCGCGAGGTCGAACGGCACCTCGCGTCCCAGGTACAGGCCTTCTTCGCCGTCCTGGGCCGCATCGACGGCGAAACCGTCACGCTTCAGGCGCGCGGCGAGGGTCTCGCGCAGCGGGGCCTCGTCCTCTACGAGCAGGATTCGCATCAATGTTTCTCCTTGTTGTCCCCGGCGCTGGCGTCCAGGGGCTTGGCGGTTTCGGTACGGATCGGCACCACCTTGACGTGGCCGTCGAGGGTGAGGACCTTGACCCGGTATTCAGTGATCCGGCCGCGCTCGACGAGCCGCGTATCCGCAGACAACACCTTCCCCCCGGTGTCCTTCTGCACCTTGCTCACCGCCTGCTCCAGCGACATCGACTGGAAAGCGGAGGCGATAGCAGGGAGAGCAAGGCAGAACGCGGCGAAAAGTAGCGGACGAAACGTGATTTTCATGTGGGGCGCGGGGAGCCGGGCAAGCTGTTCGAACGATCATGCCCAGCGCCGCCCCGCCTGAAGCTGAACGAAAACCGGACCGGGGCGATACTTGCTGCCAAGCTTTTAATAAAGTAAGTTGACTATCAACTTACTTGACGAGGCGGCGGGCATGACGGGAGACTCCCATGGGTATGAAAACATTGTCGTCCCCGCCCTGCTCCGGCACGCGCGCGGGACATACGGCTCCGCCATGCGCGATGCCTTGAGCCAGGCCGGTTACGACGACATCCCGGAGAACGGGCTCTATGTGATCGGCGGCCTGGCCATGGGCGCGGGCGACGTGCCCGTCGGGCGGATGGCGCAGGAACTGCGTATCTCGAAGCAGGCCGCAGGGCAGCTGGTCGACGCGCTGGTCATGCGCGGCTACCTGTCGAGGGAAAGCGATCCGGCCGACCGCCGAAAGCTGATCGTCACGCTGACCGAGCGCGGACGCGATGCCGCTGCGGTCCAGGCCTCGGCCCGCGACAGGATCGATGCCGAGTTGCATGAGCGTCTCGGCGAGGCCGGCGTCCATGCATTGAAACGTGGATTGGGCGCGCTCGTCGAGATCGGGCGCTCAGGGAAGGCGCTCGAATAGCGTCAACGTCTTCCCGCGGTACTCGGCTTCGTCGAACGGCCGATAGCCGAGGCGCTCGCCCAGGCGAACCGACGGCGTGTTCTCGGGATCGATGAGGCAGACGGTGCGTCCCTTCCCGCGGCGTTCGAAGAACCACTCGTGCACGGCCAGCAGGGCTTCGGTGCCGTAACCCTTGCCGTGTGCCGCACTCGCGAGCGCCCATGCGCCCTCGGGGAAGGCATCGAAACGATCGCCCAATCCGCGATGGAAGTGGGCGAGCCCAGCTTCACCGACGAAACGCCCGCCGTCCTTTTCCCGCAACGTAAACAACCCGTACCCGAATGACGTCCAGTGGCCGACGTTGCGCAGCAGCCTGATCCAGGTATCTTCAGGAAGCGCCTCGCCGCCGATGTATTGCATGACCTTCGGATCGGTTCTCATCGCGTTGCAGTCGTCGAAATCGGAGACGGCACTGGGCGTGAGGATCAGACGTTCGGTAACGATCATGCGCGCTGCCCTGGGGAAATCGTAGCAAGTGTCACGCGGCCTGACGGAACGCGGCAAGTGCGGACTCGATCAGGCCCCAGTCGGCGCCCGGCAGGTGGGCCCCTTCGGAGAGCTGGCGGCGGAAGCCGCGCGCGCCCGGCTCGCTCTGGTAAAGCCCGAGGATGTGCCGGGTAATGTGCTTGAGCTGGGCACCGCGGGCCAGTTCCGCGTCGATGTAGATGCGCATCCGCTCCAGCACGTCGGCGCGCTCGGGCAGCGGCGTACCGTATAGATCGGCTTCGATGCGGGCCAGCACGAAGGGGTCGTGGTAAGCCGCGCGGCCCAGCATCACGCCGTCGACCTGGGTGAGGTGCTCGCGCACAGCGTCCACCGTGGTGATGCCGCCGTTGATCACGACCGTGAGTTCTGGAAACTCCCGCTTCAGGCGGTAAACCCGTTCGTAATCGAGAGGCGGGATCTCACGGTTTTCCTTCGGACTCAGCCCCTCGAGCCACGCCTTGCGGGCATGCACGACGAGGATGCGCACGCCCGCTTCCAGCATGGTCGTGGTGAAGCGTTGCAGGTCCGCGTACTCGTCCTGGTCGTCGACGCCGATGCGGCATTTCACCGTCACCGGCACATCCACGGCATCGGCCATCGCCCGGACGCACTCTCCGACCAGGTCGGGCTCGCGCATCAGGCAGGCGCCGAACCTGCCCGACTGGACCCTGTCCGAGGGGCAACCGACATTGAGGTTGATCTCGTCGTATCCCGCCCGGGCGCCCAGCACCGCCGCCTTGGCCAGCTCGACCGGATCGCTGCCGCCAAGCTGCAAGGCCACCGGATGCTCCTCGTGACTGTGCTCCAGCAGGCGAAGCTGGTTTCCGCGCACGAGGGCGGCGCTCGTCACCATCTCCGTATAGAGCCGGGCATGGGGCGACAACAGCCGGTGGAAGTACCGGCAGTGGCGGTCCGTCCAGTCCATCATGGGGGCGACGGTGAGGCGAAAACCTGAAGGGTCGAGGGGTTGCATCCGGCTATTTTAGCAACCCGCCGATACGGCCGCTCGGGCGGCCTGCCCCCACCATGGCCCCGATCGGTTGCCACCGGTGTGCAACATACGAGGTAACCCCCAGGGAAACTGTCGGTAACGTCCTCGCCCTATGGTGACGGTGCGCAGAATCGGTTGGCAGGGGAGCACGCCATCCGTGCGCTGATTACGTAGTCGTCTCATGCCGGAGGTCTGTCTTCCGGCATCGCTTTGTCGCGGGCGTTTTCCGCCCTTATGCCACTTCGAGGTCTCACCATGAAGAACAAGCCCATGAAGCCCGACTCCCGCAGCACGGCCCGCCGCTGGATGAAGCCGGCTGCACGCTGCGCCCTGCCCCTCCTCCTCGCCGGCGTGACGCTTCCCGCCGCTGCGTTCAACCCGAACGCCTACGTGGTGAACCAGGGCGATAACAGCGTCTCGGTCATCAATACGCTCACCAACAAGGTCACGGCCACCATTCCGGTCGGCAACGTCCCGCAGAGCGCTGCCATCAGTCCCGACGGTGCGACGGTCTACGTCACCAATAGCGCCGATAACACCGTCTCGGTCATCAAGGCGGCCACGAATACGGTCATCGCTTCGGTGCCGGTGGGCAACTTTCCCTTTGGCGTGACGGTCAGCCCGGACGGCCGCTCCGCCTATGTCACCAACGCGAACGATTCCACGGTATCGGTCATCGATACGGCCAACTACACCGTCACGTCCTCGATTCCCGCGGGCTCCCTTCCCTTCGGCGTGGCGACCGGACCGACCGGCAAGTTCCTGTACACCGCCAACTTTGGCGAGAACTCGGTCTCGGTCATCAATGCCCGCAGCGGCGAGACGGTTTCCACGGTGCCTGTCGGCGTCCAGCCGATGAACCTGGATGTCGGCCCCTTCGGCGCCCGCGTCTACGTCGCCAATGAGGCTTCGAGCAACGTCTCGGTCATCGATACGTCCTCCAACCAGGTGACCGACACGATCGCAGCCGGCAATAACGCGAACGCCGTGGCCACCGGCCTGCTGGGTGCCCGCGCCTATGTGGCCAACCTCGCCGACGGCACGGTTTCCGTCATCGACACGATCCACAAGAACATCGTCGGCACGGTAACGGTGGGAACCGCACCGGACGCCGTGAAGGTGAGCCTGACGCTAGGCCGCGTCTATGTGGCCAACTCCGGATCCAACACGGTTTCCGTGATCGACCCGCTGAAGAACGACAAGGTGGTCGCCACGATCAACGTCGGTAGCTTCCCGACGGCCATTGCTACGCAGCCGCAATAACATCGTTCCGGAAAGACCGGAGGGTCGCTCCGCTGGGAGCGACCCTCTCCCTGGCGTTTCCACATCGGCGTCAGCATCGAGAGCGAGTCTCGGTTCGGGTCCACGCTGTGCCGACTACCCGGTACGCTTCACGGCAGCCTTCCTGGGTGCCGTGTTGAGGGTGATGGCGGCGCGGATCAGTGCCTTGAACGCTTCCGCGTCGATCGCCTGCCCTTCCTCGATATCGATGGCCCGGCGCAGATTTCCGTCCAGGCTCGAATTAAAGAGCCTGGAGGGATCTTTCAGGAAGGCGCCCTTGGCGAAAGTAAGCTTCACCTTCGCCTTATAGCTCTCCCCCGTGCAGATGATGCCTCCGTGCGACCAGACGGGTGTGCCTCTCCACTTGAGCTCTTCAACGACCTCGGGGTCCGCTTCGTGGATGAGTTCGCGCACCCTGGACAGGGTCACGCCACGCCAGTCGCCGAGTTCGGCGATGCGCTGGTCGATCTCTTTCAATCTGCTCATGCTCCCCTCCCTTTTGAACCAGCCGACGATACCACCGCGACGCGACGAAGTCCGAGAGCGAGGTCGTGTGCCGGCCCGTCGACCGAAAACGCACGATAGTTCTCAAGCCAGAATTCGCGTCAGTCTTCGGCGAGCTTGCACGACAGCGCGGTGCGACCGCAGCCGGTTTGACAGGCGCGATACGCGATGCAAAGTTCCGCGTCCCTCAGCCCACAGGAAGTGCGCCGGTGAAAGACCACCATAGCAACAAGACGCGGACACTAAGTATGCCCGCGACGTCGATCGTTCTGTTCTCCTTCGCCCTGGGTGCACCCGCGGCCGCGTCGCCAAAGCCAGGCATTCTTTCGGACGCGGCGCGAAATCCTGCACCGCTCCTGCTTTCCACCGATCCACGCGCTGCACGCTTCAGCGCCGTCGGCAAACTGCTCATGGGAGACGGTGCATACCATTGCACCGGCAGTGTCGTCGCGGCATCGGACTCGCCCCCTCCGTCCAGCCACGCCCTGATCCTGACCGCCGGACATTGTGTCGAGGAGTCCGACGAGAACGCCGTCATCATCGATCGGCCGGCCAAGCCCTCCTGGTCGTTCACGCCTGCCTATTTCATCGATACCCAGTCGAAGCACGTCACCTTCGGTATCGAACGCGTCCTGCACTCGACGATGAAGAATGCCGACATTGCAGTGCTTTCGCTCAAAGCCACGTATGGAGAACTTGCGGCCCTCGGCGTTCGGCCGCTGCGGCTCCAACCGACGGGCATGGCGCCCGGTGCGCCGGTCGAGCTGGCCCACATTCCCGTGATCGGCGTGGCGGAAGAGGCCCGCTTCCTCCGCCACTCCACCTGCCGTGCGCAGGCGCGCCAGACGATCTTCGAAGATCCCAATCCGTGGTACTGGCCGGCGGCGCTGCCGAACGACTGCCAGGGCGTCGCCGGGGGTACTTCGGGGTCTCCGGTGTTCGCCATGGACGGAGGCGGCGTTATCGCCGTCCTCAACACGACGGTCTCGCCCGGGTACGTGGGATGCGGCGGAGGGCGCCCATGCGAACTGACGGACGGCGGCCTCCCGGTAGCCCGCGAAGACACCAGCTACGCGATGCCCGTGGAGCGGATCGCCCAGGCGATCCGGGACGACGGCACGATCGACGTGACGCGGCTCGATCCGGGGAGCGGCGTCACGCTGTCACGCACGCGCGCCGGCTGGAGCACGCAGCGCAACGAGCTCATCGACGGAGAGCGCGTGCCGGCGCGTTGGAACCTGCGAATCGAGGAGGGTTTCGACCTGGTCCGCTATAAGACCGGCCCGGCGACGACGACGAACTGTGCCGATATCGCAGGGTACAGCGAAGCCCGGCCTTACAGCGATCAGCCGCTCGTCGGCCTCGCCCTCCCGGCGCAGGAAGGCGTCCACGTTGCCTGCGTGATCGGCGGCACTACGGGAGGGATCTGGCAGGCTCCGCGCGATGCGACCATTCGCCTTCGCCAGATCGACGATACGGCACCTGCCGTCGTGCCCTACCTGGACTCCCGGGAGCATGACGGTCTGACCGAAGTCAAACCGGACTTCGTTCTGTGGGAGCTGCGCAGCCTCTTCGTGAAATTTGGTCCGGCTTCGCAAACCGATTGCCAGGCGCCCGACGGTTACCAGCCCCATCGCTGGTCGCGCTGGTACGCCGTCGATAAGAAGCAACCCTGGCGTTTTTGCGCCTATGGCAACGACATCGCCGACAACCAGGGGCCTACGGCCACGTTCAACTTCGAAGAGAAAAAACCATGAACCCGACTTTCATCGCCTCGGCCGCACTGGCCTGCACCCTCTTCTCCGCAAGCACCAGCGCTGAGACGGCCTACTTTTCCTTTGTATCGACGTCTGGCATTCGATCCGACGCTCACGAATTCGTTTTTGGCGCGACCGATCCGAAGACCATCGCACTGCTTCGCGACATCGTGCTGGACGCGGATGGCAAGGCGCGCCATCCGCGCATTACCGGCCAGATCGTGAAAGGACGCGAGGGATACAACACCGAATGGCCCTTCCACCTGATCCCTGAGACCGTGCGCCTGACCGACGGCATGGAAACGGAAGTCTGCGATGCCACACCGTTCGAGATCGAAGACAATCTCCACGAAGTTGGCGGCTCGTTCCTTCCCGGCAATCGCTGGTGCCCCTGGTCCATGCGCATGGTGAGGGAAGTGGCCTACTAAACCCCGCAGCGCGGAGGCCAGTCTTCCGCGCCTTCACGATGCCAGACGAAGAACTCGCCGGATGCCGGCTCGCCGGTATCCCACGAAAACAGCAGTGACTTTCCGCTGGGCGAGAACAGTGCGCCGATTTCGGAGCCGTTGCCGTTGATTTCCGGACCCAGCTTCACGCGCGGCGACCAGCCGCCCGGCGTCCGGCGCGATTCGAAATAGCCGGCATCGGTCGCGAGCACCATCGACGAACCGTCGGGCGACGGCAGCGCCTCGTATTCGTTGCCTGCGGTGTTGAGGCCTGGCCCTGCGTTCTCCACGACCCATCGACCCGATGCGTCCTTCCGTGCACGCCAGATATCGTTCTTTCCCACCCCGCCTGGACGATTCGAACCGAAGTACAGCCATCCGTCCGGCGCCAGCCGCGGGAACCACTCGGCCTCGTCCGAATTCACCGGCGCCGGAAGCCGCTCTGGCTTGCCCCAGCTTCCGTCCGGCGCGCGGTCGACCTGCCAGATATCGAGGTCCTTGCTTTTCATGCCGCCGCTGGCACGAGACGAGATGTAAAACAGGCGGGCGCCGTCGGGAGTGAACCAGGGATCGGCTTCCAGTCCCTTCCCGGCGAACGAAGGCGGCTTCGGCGCCGACCAGCGCGTACCGTCGCAGTGCGACGCGAGGATCCGCCAGCCGGCGAACGACTTGTCGCTGCGGACGAAGTACATGTCACCGCCGCGCGGGTCGAACGCGGCATGCGACTCGAACAGTCCGCTCGACACGCCCTCCGGCCGCCAGGGCTCCACGGCGACCTTCGCAGGACCCGCGGTCACCGCCACCACGTCGACTTCCAGCAGGAAATCCTCGCGCACCAGCCGGCGCACTTCCACCAGCGTGCTCGCCGGCGGATGTGCCGTGTCCACGTACTTGTCGCGAACCACGCGCAATGCGGGCACCTTCGTGGCATCGGTGACGTAGAAGTTGATCTTCACCACGTCGTGGAAGGATGCGTGCGCCGCCCTGAGCGCCGTATCGATATTGGCGAAGACCTGCTCGGCCTGCGCGGCGAAATCGCCCTTGCCGACCAGCTTCCCGTCCTTGTCGAGCGCGACTTGTCCGGAGAGATAGATCGTGTTTCCCGGCGGCGCGACCACCACGTGGGTATAGCCTGCCGCCTTGGGCAGGCCGGGCGGATCGATGAATTGCGTGTCCTGCGCCGGAGCGGCGAGTGGAAGGACAAGGCCAAGGAGGGCGAGCGCAGTCAGTCGATGCATGGTGCTTTCCTCATGCCTGTTTCGGCGGCGCGAAGGCCGCCGCGATGGTCGCCACGGGCCTGCGCAGGAGCGTCTCGTTGAACGTCAATGGCAGGCCACCGTCGATGACATCGCCGCTGACGACGTCGATCTTCGCCAGGCGTTCCTTCAATCCAGTGGCGACACGCTCGTCCACCTTGAGGAAGGCGATGTTCGTACCATTCGGCACGCGGCGCACCTCGATGCCTGGAATGGCGGCGAGCAGGTCCAGCAGCTTTTCGCCTTCTTCGCGCACCCGCCTGAAGCGCTGGTCGAAGCCGTCGAGGGTCTTTTCGGCAATCGCGGCAGCCATCCAGCCATGGAAGATCGCTCCCCCGAAAACATGGCGCGCCTTGCGCGCCTTCGTCACGAAGTCCTTGCTGCCTGCGAGGATGGCGCCGAAGGGCGCGCCGAGATACTTGTAGAGCGAAACGTACACCGAGTCGAACGGCGCGCAATAGCGCTTCACGTCGAAGTCCCTGCTACCGTACATCAGCAACAGCCGCGCCCCGTCGAGGTGCATGCCGGCACCCTTGCTCCGGGCCAGCTCTCCGATCTTCGACACGGTCTCCTGCGATACCGCCGCGCCATCGAGGCGGCGTACCGGGCTCTCGATGGAGACCGCGCCGACTTCGATCGGATAGGGTTTCTCTGCGCTCTGCGAGAACGCGGCGGCAACCCCGTCGTACAGGGCGTCCGACGCACCGCCGTCGACAGGCACCGGGTTGATCGAACTCATCACGGCCACCGCGTCGGCTTCGTCGCGGTAAACATGACTCTCCTTCTGCAGCAGCACGCGCGACCGGTCCTTGCTCAGGAGACGGATGGCGATCTGGTTGGCCATCGTGCCGGTCGGCATGAACGCCGCATCCTCTTTTCCGAGCAAGGCGGCGAACTTCGCCTCAAGCGACGTCACCGCGCCGCCGGCGAGGTAAAAGTCGGCGACGTCGCCGTCTCCCACCATGCGCGCCAGTTTCGCCGGGTACTCGTCCGGTTTCGTGAAGAGGCTGTCTCCCCTGAGCGATACGATCCGGTCCGCCGGGATATCCCTGGGCGACCTGCCCGCCGCGGCAGCCCGGGCCTCTGTCCAGGGCATGCCCGCGGCGGCGAGGGAGAGCGCGCCGAACGGCACGGCCTGCACGAATTCGCGACGACTGACCATCCTGCCCCTCCCCGTACGCGGCCGGCGGCCGCCATCTCCCAAGCCTCGCACGGGAATCGGGCCCGTGCCTATGCCGGAAGCCCTGCACGCGCCGGCTGCAGGCACTAGAATGCCCGCCCCGCCGCCGCCACCTCCCACCGCCAACGCATGCACATCGTCATCAACGAAGTACTCAAGGCTTACATCGATCCGCTCACTCCGGACGAATACGAATCGCTCGAGCGCAGCCTGCTGGCCGAGGGTTGCCGAGACGCGCTGGTGCTCTGGGGCGACACGCTGGTGGACGGACACAATCGCTACGGCATCTGCCGCAAGCACGACATCCCGTTCAGGACGGTGCAGAACGAGCGCTTCCAGTCCCTGGACGACGTGCACCTGTGGATGATCGAGCAACACCTGGGCCGGCGCAGCGTGTCGGACTTCCAGCGCGGCGTGCTCGCCCTGCGCAAGCGGGAGATCCTGGCGGAGCGCCGCGCGCGCGCCGCGGAAGCCGAAGCGGAAGGCAACGCTGTCGCGCCCGACGTGCCGTTCGACACCGCGGGCGCCCAGCCCGCGCCGGCAAAGACGGCACGCCCGGTTGCGACCGAAACCCGCAAGGACATCGCCCGCGAGGCGCGGATCAGCAGCAACCAGGTCGGCATGATCGAAAAGATCCGCAAGGAGGCCGCCCCGGAAGTGGTGGAAGCGGTGAAGTCCGGGACCTTGTCGATCAGTGCCGCGGCCGCCGTCGCCAGCCTGCCGGAAGAAGAGCAGCGCGCTGCGGCCAGCGCCGGCGAGGCGCAGCTGAAGGAAGCCGCGAAGCGTGTCCGCGAATCCAGGCGCAAGCCGCGCGAGAAACCGACCGACGAAGTGAAGGCCCTGCGCGAGCAGATCGCCGATCTGGAGGCGGAAAACCGCAACCTCCGCCGTGAAATCGACGCCCTGCGTGCCCGGCTGGGCGAAGGCGCGCCCGAGGACACCGAAGAAGCCCTGACGGAGTAAGGTGGGAAGCGGCCGGGAACTCGGAAGGCCGTCCGGTGATCCAAGGCCGGTACACCGGACGCGCCCTCGAGCGTTCGAAGGCCAGAACCCGGAGCGCACCATGAAAACCATCGCAGTCCTCGCCGCCTCCTTCCTCGCCACGGCCGCCGTGGCCCAGGACAAGCCGCTCAACCTCAAGCTTCCGCCGGGCTACACGCCGGCACCTGCCAGCACGGCGGCTGCGCCGGCCGGGTCCGCCAGCGCGAACGCGTCGATGGCGACCAAGAGCGGCGAGAACGTCGCCGTCGTCCCCTCCCGCCCGAAGGACCCGCCGGGCACCTATTACGGCGACACCAGCGGCCGCATGGAAGGGGTTGCGGACGCGGATGATGTCCCTCGCTGCGACGACGCCACGTACAACAAGCCGCAGGTCCACGGCAGCGTCACCACCGGCGTGGTCAGTGCCAGTCGCGGCGGCAGTGGCAGCTACCAGGCCGGCACGGTCAGCCTCAGTCAGGCCTTCGGCAGCTGCGACCACCCCACCGGCGGCGTGAGCATCTCGGTCGGCGGGGGTCAGGGCCATTTCGGTCGCGGGCGCTGGTAAACCTGGCGGCGGCGCGGACCGCCGGCCCCCGGCGGTGCCACGACAACGTTCGAGGCGTGACCCGTTCCCGGTAAGCGCGTACGCCGAGGTGTAGCATCGGCCCGTTGCACGGCCGAGGTACCCCATCCATGCCACAGTCGTCCTCGCTTTCCCAACGCGGCCAGTTCCGCCAGATGTATATGGGCCTGAAGGCCCAGCACCGGCTCGATTCCACGCCGGTCTTCCTGTGCGAAGGCGATTCCTGGTTCTCCACGCCTTTGGCGATGAACCTGCTCGACTGGATCGTTTCGCCCGCGCCGGAGGACGAAGAACGCGGTGTACCGCAGTTCGGCAATGGCGGCCTGTTCTTCCGGGTGGAACGCAGTGGCGACCAGGCCGCTCCGCAGAAGGCGCATCCCGGCCGCTCCATGTTCACGAAAGACAACGTCGAGGACCTGCTCGGATGGTTCACCCGGTATGCCTTCGACGCGGTGCTGCTGAGCGCGGGCGGGAACGATTTCGTCGATACCTGGTTGCACGGCGCGCTTGCCGGCAAGCGGCACCTGAGCCCCCGCCAGGCGTTCGAGGTCATCGTGGGCACCGGCCGCTACGAGGAAGTGCGCAAGGCGTACGAGTACTTCGTGGGCGCGTTCCACAAGGCGCGCCCCGCGGTGGCGATCCTCGCCCACACTTACGATTACCCGCGACTCATCGGCAGCGAGGCGGAGCTTGGACTGGGCAACCTCGGTGTAGCGGCCTTGCTGAAGAAATCGATGGGCCCGTGGATCGGGCCTAACATCGAGCACGTGATCGACGGCGGCATCGAGGCGTGGCGTGAATTCGCGAGGCTGCTCATCGACGGCTTCGTCGCGCGCGTACTGGATCCGCTGAAGCACGATGCACGCTTCGGTGGCATGTTCGACTACGTGGACCTCCGCGGCAACCTGACCGAGGACGCGCAGTGGCACGACGAGATGCACCCTACCGAGGCCGGTTTCCACCAGCTCGCGGGCATCTTCCGCGCCGTGCTCATCGGAAAGTTACCGCCCGCCAAGCGCGGAGTCGAAGACCACGACGCGATCGACGGCCGCGGGAACGGGGTCGTCAGTGCCTAGCCAGGGCATGCGCGCAAAGGTGCGAGTGCACGGGCCGAGGGAAAGCACGCGTATGTGGCGCTCGCGCGCCTCCCGCTCGATTTTCGCCGCGACGTCGCGCAGAACCGTGCCGATGAAGGGCGTGAAGAGGTAGAAGACATTGGCTTCGGAGAAGTCCGCTTCGCGCGCGTCGCCTGCGTCGATGGCCACGTTGCGCAGGCCCAGACCGCGCACGGCCTCCATGGCCCGCTCGACGTAGGCGGGCTCACGTTCCACGCCCGACGTGCGCGCGCCGGTGAGGATGTTCACCAGGATGGAAACGTGGCCCAGGCCCGCGCCGAGATCCAGCACCGCATCGCTGCCCGCGATCCGCGCACGGTGCACGCCGTCGATGATGTGCCGGGCGGGCGTCGGCTGGTAGAACACCATGTCCGGAGGCGGAGCCGGATCCTCGACATCCGGTTCCGCAATGGCCAGCACGCCGGCGAGCACATGGTCCAGCACGTCGTAGTGCTGCCCGTCGGGAACGCCGACGTCCAGCCACGGCGCCAGCGCCGCGCGGCCCTCCCCACGCCGTATCGCATCGCGAATGGATGCGAAGCCCTCGCTGTCGAGCGCCTCCATGGCATCGAGCAGGTCGATGGCCCGCATGGTCAAGGCTTCTTCGTGCGTGCCCAGCAGGAGCAGGTCGAGTCGATCCGCGGCCTCGGCGCGCCAGAGGAAGGCCAGAGGATGGCGCCAGCCCTCCTCCGCTTCGAGAAACGTGACCGTCGACGCGAGCGATTCCATGGTCGCGGATGGTACCGTGTCCTCTCGCCATCGACAGGAAACCCGGATGAAGCCAGTCCGTTTCGCCGCCGCGCTCGCAGCCCTCTTCAGCGTTCCCGCCTTCGCCGCGCCGCCGCTCGCCACGCTCGTCTTCCGCGACGGTGGCCGCCCGGTGCTGAGCATCACCGATCCGCACGGGCTGGCCCTCGTGGACGAGACACTCGGGCTACGCACCGCGGACGCGGACCTGACCCGCGACCTGAAGCTCATCGCCACGAGCCATCGCCAGCTCAACGAACGCTACCGCATGACGGTGGGCAAGCGGCTCGAGCGCAACGCCAACCTTACCGAAACCCGTTATTCGCTGCAGAACGGCAGGGGGCAGAAACTCGACGTCGTCGTGCGCATCGCCAACGACGGCGTCGCGTTCCGCTACGAACTGCCCGGCGCGACGCAGGCCACGATCACCGGGGAGGCCACCGCGTTCGTCGTGCCGGCCAGCGCGAAGGCGTGGCTGCTGCCGTATAACCCGCAGTACGAGAAGGAACGCATCGAAACCACGGCCGGGGCAGCGACATCCGGGGACTTCGGCTATCCGTCGCTGTTCCGGGTCGGCGACAACTACCTGCTGATCACCGAAGCCAACGCCGACGGCCGCTACGACGGCAGCCGGCTAACCCATACGGCCAACAGCGCAACCTACGCGCTGACCCTTGCCGACGCGCGGGTGGAAAGCACCGGCGTCACGCCGTGGCGTACCGTGATCGCCGGCGACCTGGCCACCGTCACCGAATCCACCCTGGTGGACGACCTGGCCGATCCGGCGAGGTTTGCCGACACCTCGTGGATTCGTCCCGGAAAGGTCGCCTGGTCGTGGCTGAGCGAACACGAAAGCCCTTCGAACTATGAACGGCAGAAGGCCTACGTCGACTTCGCCTCGCGCAACCGGATTCCTTACGTGCTGGTGGACGAGGGCTGGAGCGACGCCTGGGTACCCGGGCTGGTGCGCTATGCCAATGCGAAGCAGGTGGACGTGCTGCTGTGGTTCCACTGGTCGAAGCTGGACACGCCGGCCAAGCGCATGGCCGAACTCACCAAGGTGAAGGGATGGGGCGTGAAGGGTGTCAAGATCGACTTCATGGAATCCGATTCGCAGGCGCGCTACCGCTGGTACGACGCCACCCTCGCCGACACGGCACGCCTGCACCTTATGGTCAATTTCCATGGCGCCACGATTCCGCACGGTCTCGCGCGCACGTGGCCGCACCTCATGAGCATGGAAGGCGTGCGCGGCGCGGAGAACGATCCGCCTGCCGTCGGCAACACCATCCAGCCGTACACGCGTGATGTCGTGGGCTCAATGGATTACACGCCCGTGGCCTTCGACGCCGGGCGCAAGGAAGCGTCGATCGCCCATGAAGTGGCCTTGCCCATCGTGTTCGAATCCGGCTGGACGCATCTCGCCGACCGGCCCGAAGCGTACGAGAAGCGGCCGCAGGCACTCGCCTTCATCGACCAGATACCCACGGTGTGGGACGAAACGAAGCTGATCGCCGGAGCACCCGGCCAGGATGCGATCTTCGCCCGGCGCAGCGGCGATCGCTGGTTCATCGGTGCCATCGCCGCCGGCCCCGCACGCCGCCTCACCGTGCCACTCGTCACGCTGGGCGTGGGCCCGTGGCACGCCGACATCGTTCGCGACGGCAGCGGCCGGGGCGATGTCGTCCGGTCGGCGCAGAATGTCACGGCCGATGGCTCGCTTTCCTTCGACGTGCCGGTGAACGGGGGTTTCGCCGCCATTCTCTGCCCGCTCGCGAAGGGCCAGTTCGGCAACGGCTGCTACCGTTGACGAAACCTGTCGCGTAGCCGGCGCCACGCCGACCCGAGCGGCGTGTGCCGGGCCGGGAAGGCGCGCTCCAGGGGCACGCGGACCGTCACCTCCGTACCGCCACCCTCGGGGGTGGCGATGGAGGCGATGCCGCTCACGGCGATGGCGCGCTCGCGAATCCCGCGGAGCCCCCAGTGCCCTTCGCGGCCATCGCGAAGCACTGCATCGTCGATGCCACGGCCGTCGTCGCGCACGCTCAGCAGCAGCGCGCAGTCGTCGACGCGAAGCGTCAGGTCGATGCGGCTGGCGTCGGCATGGACGCACGCGTTGTGCACGGCCTCGCGTGCGATGCGGAACAGCTCATCGCGCACCAGCGGATCCAGATCGCGCAGCTCCACAAGGATGGCCACGAACACCGGCACGGCGTGCTCCGCCGTGCAGGCAGCGGCGAGGGCCCGGAGCGCGACGTCGAGCCGGGACGATTCGCCGGCATGGGTGCGCAGGTCGCGCACGCGGTCCCGCGCCTCGACCAGCGCCTGGTCGGCACGATCGAGCGCGCTTTCCATCGCGGCTCGCAGCGGATCGTCGGGCGGCACGCGGTTGGCGATCGCCTGGAAGCGCATGGAGAGTCCCTGGATGCTCTGCAGCAGCGTGTCGTGAAGCTCGCGGGCGATGCGCTCGCGCTCCGCATGCCGTTCCTGCAGGCGCGCGCGCAACTGGACGGCGATGCGGCGCAGGCGAATGAGGAAAGCGACCCAGATCAACAGCGCCACCAGCACGATGCACAGCAGGAAGAACCACGGCATCTGGTAGAAAGCGCGCGCGATCGTCACCGGGATCGATGCGCCCACCTCGTTCGGGACGCCGTCTTCGTTCGTCGCGATCACGTGGAAGACGTACCGGCCCGGCGGCGGATCGGTATAGACCGCCTCGCGTACAGTGCCGGCGTCGCGCCATCGCGTATCGAGCCCTTCCATGCGGTAGCGGAAGCGCACGCGCTCCGGCATGGTCAGGCTCGTCGCCGTGAACGCGATGCGCAGGCGCTCGGTCCCCGCCGGCAGGCTCACCGACGCGCCCGCCGGCCAGGTGCCCGCATCGGTGGAGATGGTGCGGATCGCCACCGGCGGCGCGAGCCGGTTGTGCGGGATGTCGGAGGGATCGATCGACACGATGCCGCTGGTCGTGGCGAACCACAGCCGGCCATCGTCGGCGACCACGGCGGTGGGCACCGGACGGAACTGCGCGGGCGTGCCGGGCAACCCGTCGAGGGAATCGAACAGCGACACCCGCGGGAGGTAAGAGGCGTCCGCCAGCGCGCGTGCCATGTCGGCAGCGCGGATGCGGGCAATGCCCTGCGCCGCGTTGATCCAGAAATCGCCGCGGCGATCGCGGACCAGGCCGGACACGCCGCGCAGCGGCTCGCCGAAGACCTGGATCATCCGCGCGCGACCGCCGACGAGCGCACCGACACCCCGTTCGCCTCCGATCCACATCGTCTCGCCATCTTCGAGCAGCGCGGTCACGTTGCCCACGTCCAGGCCCTCGCCGGTGCCGATACGGATATCCGCATCGCCCTTGCGCACGAGGATCGTGTTCCGCGCGAAGCCCATCCACAACCGCCCGTGATGGTCGTTCAGCAGCACGAGCGGCGACGGGTCGTTGCCGAACGCGGGCAGGGGATCGTGTTCCCAGCCGCCTTCGGTGAAATGGAAAATGCCCGGCCGGTTGATCGATACCCAGGCGCCGCCCTTGCCATCGCCCGCGATCGCCTGCACGCCCGAGTAGTCGGGATAGGGCAGCGATGCATAGGGTTCGGGTTTGCCGTCGTGCAGGCGCCAGATGCCGCCAGGCCCGCCAAGCCAGACACCGTCGGCATCGCGGCTTGCCGCGGTCACCGGCTGTACCAGTTCTGTGGGATAGACGCCGGTATCTTCAACGCGACTGAGCGGCTGGTTTTTCGTGCCCACCCATATGCCGTGACCGGGGGCGGCAACCATGGCGAAGTCGGTGGCGCCTGGCGAGGTCAATGCGGGCAACAGCCGGCTGACGCGGAACCGGTCGAGTCCCCTGCTGCCGCCGACCCAGATATTGCCTTCGCGATCCTGGATCACGGCGCTGACGTAGTCGGAGCTCAATCCGTCGCGCTCGACGAAGCGTTGCGCCTCCTTGCCTTCGGCACCGATCTCCATGCCGGCGAGGTCGCGCACGCGCGATACGCGCCGGATTCCGTCACCCAGCGTCGGCATCCACAGCGCTCCGTCGCGGTCGAACAACAAGCCCGCGGAGGAGAGGCGCAGCACGGGCCCCGCCGCGGCCGGATCGTCCTTCCCCATCCATGCGGGTCGTACGCCGCCATCGGCTTCGGCCACCCAGATCGATCCGTCGGGCGCTTCCGCGATGCGGTTCACCCTGCCGACCGCGCGGGTCGCGACCTCGAAACGCTGTCCACCCGCCGGAAGCCATGCGAGCGCATCCTCGGTTGCCACCCAGAGCCGGCCTTCGCGATCCACGGAGAGGTTCCGCGCGTGCTTGCCAGGCAGGCCCATCGCCTGCTGCACCAGATGCCAGCGACCATGATCGAACTGGACGAGGCCGTTGAACGAGGCCCCCCAGATCCTCCCGTCGGGCGTTCCACCGATCGCATAGATCGTGCCCGGGGGAAGCCCGGATCCCGCCGAGTAATGCGTCGCGCGCTCGCCGTCGATGAAGCAGGCGACGCCATAACGGAAGCCGACCCACAGTCCGCCCGATGGCGGTGCGTAAAGCGAGGCCACGCTGGAAGCCAGGAAATCGCCTCCCTCACGCGGACGGTAGCGCTCGAAGCGCACGCCGTCGAAGCGATACAGCCCCGTCTGCGTGCCGAGCCACAGGTAACCGTCGGCCGTCTGTGCAAGCGCCGTCACCTGGCCGGGAGCTCCTTCGCGCACCGTCCACGCCGTGTGATAGAACTGGCTGACGTCGCGGTCGCGGCTGTCCATCGCCCATGCGGCACAGGCGAACGCCAGCCAGCCGGCCAGGGACAGCCAGATCGCGGTCCACCGGGACATCGCGCGTTTAGAACGCACCTGGTCAGGTCCTGGAACAACAATAATACACAAAGATAGCGGAAAACGAATTCCGCCAGCCGCTCCCTACCGTGCGATGCCCATCTCGCGCAGGAACGCCAGTGAATCGGCCAGCACGCGCGCCGCCGCGGGCGAGCGCTCGGGCGAGGCCAGCACGTGCGCCGCATGGTCGTATGCCACCAGCCGGCGCCGCGACGGTGGAGTACCCAGGCAATCGAAGGCCTCGCGCATCGCCGTCACCGATGTCAGCGTGTCGCGGTCGCCCTCCCCGCCATCCCACAGGCCGAAGAACACCGGGCAGGCGATCGCGTGCAGCCGCTCCGGCCGCATCCACTCGAGGAACAGGCGCGCGATCGCCCGGTACCCGTCGGAGTGCACCACCGACGACCAGTAGCGGCGCTGGAAGGCAGAACGTTCGCCCGGCGGCACGACCGGCCCCTGCAACAGCAGCGCGGCGCGCAGCTGCTCGGGGTCGTGCACGCGGATGCCGGGCGACCACGCAACCACCGCCTCGATCGCGTCCGGCCGGCGCACGGCGAGGTCCAGGGCGAGCGAGGCTCCCATCGACGTCGACACGAGCACCACCCGTTCGCCAAGGCGCAGACCGACGTCGAGTGCCTCGTCGGCGTCGGCCCGCCAGCGTTCCGGCGTGACGCCCGCCATCGCATCGGGTCGTTCGCTGCCGTGGCCGGTGAGGCGATTGAGGAACAGGTGCGCGGAGCAGGCCTGGGCGATGGCCCGGTGTGCAGGATCGCCTTCGGCCTGGCTGGCGGTGAACCCATGCAGGTACACCACGGACTGCGCTCGCCGGGTGTGCGGCGTCTCCGCGAGGAAGACGATACGCGCTTCGTTGTCGGGCTTGAGCCCCGCCGTCGCGCGTTCCTGACCGTCAATCCGCGCGGCGAGTTCGTCGAGTTCCGTCACGCGCCGGCTACCGCGCGCAATTGCTCGCGCTGGACCGACACGAAACGGTGGACAGACCGGGCCAGTCCGTCGACCGCCACGACGGCCGAGCGCATGTCGCCGCCCGCTTCGATGATCACGGCAATGTCGTCGCACGCCCTGTCGCCGCCCGGAACGCCGAGATTGCCCAGCACGTTGCGCAGGGCGTGCACCGCTTCCGTCGCCGCGGCCACGTCCTGCGAGAGGATCGCCCCGCGCAGGCCCTCCAGGTGGTTCGCCGCCGTCCGCGCGCAGAGTTCGACGAACTCCGAGAACTCCTCGAGGCTGCTAAGCGCGCGCATGTCTTCCAGCGGACTTGAGCCGTCGCGCTCTGCCGCGGGCTCGACAGCGGGCTGCCAGAGCCGTGCCACGCTTTCAAGACGACGCTCCTCGACCACGGCCTCGATGACGTCGAGCATGCGCTGCGCCGCGATCGGCTTGGTGAGGTAGGCCCTGGCACCCGCCTTGAAGGCGATGCGCACGGCGTCATGGCTCGAATCCGCGCTGAGCATGATGATCGGCGGCACGCTGCCCGAACGGCGTGCCGTGTCGATGCGGCCCAGCACGTCCCAACCGGAACTGCCCGGCATGTGCAGGTCCATGAAGATCAGGTCGAACGACTCGGTCGCGAGGCGTGCCAGCGCTTCGTCGCCACTTTCGCTGAACACGATGACATGCCCGGCACGATCGAGGATGCGGCCCACGATCTCGCGATTTGCCGCGTTGTCGTCGACGACGAGGCAGCGCTGCGCGGGAACGCGTGCCCGATGGTCGTCGAGCAACTCCGTGAGTGGCACCTCGGACGCGCTGCGCGCACCGGGCGCCGCGCGAGGCAGCGGGAAGCGCCATCGGAATACCGCGCCACCCTTGGGGTTGTCGGCGACCTCCATGCTGCCACGCATCTGTTCGGACACGTTGCGCACGACGTAGAGGCCGAGCCCCACGCCTTCCTGCCGCCGGCTTTCCCCCCCGCTGAGCTGGTGGAACGGATCGAAGATGCGCTGCTTGTCCGCATCGGCGATGCCGATCCCGGTGTCGGTCACGGTGCAGACGATGGTCGGCTCGCGGCCACCGATGCCTTCGATCAGCTCCACGCGCACGTCCACCGAGCCTCCGGGCGGGGTGAACTTCAGCGCATTCGAGGCGAGGTTGGACAATACCTGCTCGATGCGTCCCGGGTCCCCGATGAAGATGCCCTCCACCGAAGCGTCGCGCGCAAGGTTGAACACGATCCGCTTCTCGGCGGCGAAGGGGCGGCAGACCGCACCGACGGTGGCCAGCACTTCGTCGAAGGCGAAGGCCTGATGGCGCAGATTGAAGCTGCCGCCGGCGAACGAGGCGACGTCCAGCACCGCGTTCACGCGATGCAGCAACGCGTTGGCGTTCGCGGAAAGCAACGCGACCAGGCCACGCTGGTCCTCGCCCATCACCGAGGTATCGATCAGCGAAGCGGCGTGGATCACCGTGCTGAGCGGCGTGCGCATCTCGTGGCTCATCATCGAAATGAAACGATGCTGGGCTTCGCGTGATGCGATCGCCTCGGCCGATACCTCGCGCAGCGCTTCCATCATCCGGTACAGGGTCATCGGCAGCACGACGACCAGGCCCAGCGCGTAGAGCGCATAGGCGGGGCGGGCGACCCAATAACCGTCGGGAGGCACGATGGCGAGGATGAGCACGGACGCGGCCACGCCCGCGGCGAAGGCACGGCGGCTGTAACGCACGCCAAGGGCCACGGAGAGGAAGGGCAGCACCGCCGTGAGCGTGACCACCAGCATGAAGGCGGCCTTCAGCAGGATGGCGACCATCACGAAGTTGGCGGCGCTGCCGATCGCGTCGACGGCCGCGTTCTGACGCAGCGGCCTGATCCGCACGCAGAGCATCCATACGACGCTGAGGACGAACAGGCCGAGCGCGACGGGGACGACACGCTGCGCGTCGGCCGCCATGCGGGCCGGACCGTGCAGCCAGGCCGCGGTCCAGACCACGATGAGCCCGAGCAGGATGGCTCGCAATGGGGCCACCCGGTACTCGCGAAAGCCGACCACGATGCGATCGATGCGGGGATTGCGCAGCCGCGCGGCGACTTCGCCGAGCGTCACCGGTTCGGCGCGCCTTCCGCTGCCGTCATCGATCTTCATTTACTGCCTGGTCCGGCTTCCCCATTAGCGGCCTAGTCTATTAACTCTGCCGCCCGTGGCAACCCCAGGCCCGGGCCTATGTGCGGGTGGGGCGTGGCGCGGGCTTTCTGGCCGAGGTTTTCTTGGCCGAGGTTTTCTTGGCCGGGGTCTTCCTGGCGGCGGTCTTTTTCGCGGCAGCCTGCTTTGTCGTGGTCTTCCTCGCCGGAGCCCGCTTTCGCGGCGGCGGCGCCAGTTCGACCCAGGTCGGCGCGTGGTCGCTCGCCTTGGGCCGGTCGCGAACCCACCGGTCGACGTTGGCATCCTTCAGCCGGCCCGCTAGGACGGGGGCCAGCAGCAGGTGATCGATGCGCAGGCCCCGGTCACGGGGCCAGTGCTGGCGGAAATAGTCCCAGAACGTGTAGATCCGCTCGTCCGGATGGCACTCGCGCAGCGCGTCGGTCCAGCCTTGGGCAAGCAGGCGCGCATAGGCTTCCCGGCTCTCGGGTTGCAGCAAGGCATCGCGCCGCCAGTGTTTCGGGTCGTAGATGTCTTCGTCGGTAGGCACCACGTTGTAGTCGCCGGCGAGGACGACCGGTTGCCCCGAATCGAGCAAACCCTGCGCATGGCGCAGGAGGCGCTCGAACCACGCGAGCTTGTAGTCGAACTTGGGGCCGGGCCAGGGATTGCCGTTGGGCAGGTAGATGCAGCCGACCAGGATGCCGTGCGCCATCGCCTCGAGGTAGCGGCTCTGCGTGTCCTTGGCATCGCCCGGCAGCCCGCGGCGGCTCTCTACAGGATCGACGCCCTTGGCCAGGATCGCGACGCCGTTCCACGAGGCCTGGCCCGCCCATAGCGCGCCGTATCCCGCATCGTTGATGGCATCGATCGGAAATCCCTGGTCGATCGCCTTCAGCTCCTGAAGGCACGCGATGTCGGGCGCCTCGCGCTCCAGCCATTCGAGCAGGTTCGGCAATCGCGAGCGGACACCATTGACGTTGTAGGTGGCAATTTTCATCGCGCGACTCTCCGGCAGCGCGGGTGGAGACACGGTGATGGACGTCCATATGGTTGGCACGACATTTGCCTCGATCCAAAAAGGTCGCCACGGGCGTCGTTGACATGGTCGGAGCAACAATTTTTTGCGGTCCTGCCTGGTGCCGAAAATGCACGTTTTCGGCAAGCGTCAGCGGCGCCGACAATATTCATAAATACATATGGTTACTGCGTTTTTTGCTGCATAGCAGCAGTACATGCGTTTGAATCGCAGGGACGGCAATCGGACGTGCATGCCGCTGGACAACCCCTGCTGCCTGCTGTAAATCTTCGATTCATTCCATTTGGATCGAGGCAAATGGATAGCAAGCGACGGAGCGCGGGAGGGGTCTTCGAGGGCTCCGCGTCGTAGTGCCGGGCAGGGGCGCCCGCGCCGCGCTTCCCGCGTGATCGTCATATCTGGGGCATCACTTTTTTTTCGGGGAAAGCATGAAGAAGCAGTTTCTCTCTCGCAGGAGCGCACTTGCACTGGCGGTCTGTACCTGCCTGAGCGGCGTTTCGAGCGTCTATGCACAGTCCACCACCGGCGCCATCAATGGCTCGGCGCCCGTGGCGGGAAATGAAACGGTAGTGATCGAGAGCGGCAACGGCTTCCGCCGCGAGGTGCAGGTCGACGAACGCGGCCGCTATGCCGTCTCCCAATTGCCCCTGGGCACCTACTCGGTGACCCTCATGCGCGACGGCGCCGTCGTCGACTCCCGCAAGAACGTCTCCCTGCGCGTCGGCGCGAGCACCGACGTGTCGTTCAACGCCGCGCCGGCAACCTCGGCGAACGCCGAGAGCCTGGAAGGCGTGACCGTGACCGGCACCGCGCTGCCCAGCATCGACGTGACCGCGGTCGACTCGCGCACCGTCATCACCTCCGAACAGCTCGCCAAGATCCCGCTCGGCCGCTCCGCCGAAGACATCGCGCGCCTTGCGCCGGGTGTCGTGAATAACGGCGGCGGCTTCACCAGCGATACCGGCCGCTCGGTCGCCAGCTTCGGCGGTGCCGCGGCGAACGAGAACGCATACTACGTCAACGGCTTCAACACCACCGACCCGCTCAACGCGCTTGGCGGCCTGCAGCTTCCCTACGGTGCGATCGACCAGCAGGAGGTCTACACCGGCGGTTACAGCGCGCAGTACGGGCGCTCCGACGGCGGCGTGATCAACCAGGTCGGCAAGCGCGGTTCGAACCAGTGGCACTTCGGTGCTCAGGTCCTGTGGGAGCCGGCATGGGCGCGCGCCTCGGGTCCGAACCTGCACTACGCGAACACCCCGGAATCCGCTCCGGCCGGCGACCTGTACCAGCCGAAGAGCCAGAACGACGAGTGGACCACCACGGTCAGCGCGTATGCCAGCGGCCCGCTCATCAAGGACAAGCTGTTCTTCTTCCTGGCCGGCGAATTCGAGAAGCAGGGTCTGCGCGAAGTCAACAGCGTGGGCAGCAACACGCCCGCCGACACGAAGACTTACCGCAATCCGCGCTGGTACGGCAAGGTCGACTGGAACATCAACGACAGCAACATCCTCGAGCTGACCAGCGCCGGCGACAAGCGGGAAGGCTCGGGCACCCGCTACAGCTACGACTACGCGAACCTCTCGCGCACCGCACGCATCGGCGACCTCAACGACACTAAGCAAGGTGGCGACCTGTGGGTGGCGAAGTACACGGGCTACATCACGGACAACCTCACCGTGAGCGCCATGTACGGCAAGATGTCGAGCAAGAACTACGATCAGGCGGCCGATTACGACCCGGACCTCGTCCGCGTCGACAATTCTGCGCGCCAGAACCCGGCGCTGAACGGCGGCCATCCGATCCAGAACAACCAGGTGGCGGACATCAGCTCGCCGGGCCGTGGCAACAAGTCGACAAACCTGCGCTTCGACGTCGCCTACGTGCTCGGCGATCACACGATCTCGGTCGGTATCGACAACGTACGTTCTCGCGTCGAAGATTTCGGGACGCAAAGCCCGGGTCCAGGGTATGTGTGGAGCTACGGTATCCAGAAGGACCCGAACGAGGCCATCGACGGCACGCCTGGCCGCAACTTCGTGCCCGCCCCTGCCCTGTTCCCGAACGGTGCCGGCGGTTATTGGGTCAGCAAGAACGTGGTCAATAACCTGGTTAACGTGCGCTCGGACCAGAAAGCCCAGTACATCGAGGACAAGTGGCAGATCAACGACCGCGTGCTGCTGTCCATCGGCCTGCGCAACGACCAGTTCACCGACTACAACCAGTTCGGCCAGCCGTTCATCGAACAGACGCGTCCGCAGTGGGCGCCCCGCCTCGGCGCATCGTGGGACGTGAACGGTGACGGCAGCTTCAAGGTCTATGCCAACGCCGGCCGCTACTACCTCGGCCTGCCGCTCAATCCGGCCACGGGTGCGGCTGCCGGTTACACCGCCACGCAGCAGTATTTCACCTACTCGGGCATCGATCCGGTAACCGGCAATCCGACGGGTCTCACCCAGTTCAGCGGCGTGGTCTCGGGCAACAACTCGTATGGCATCCCGCCCGACCCACGCACCGTGGCCGCGAAGGACCTCAAGTCCGAGAACCAGGACGAATTCATCCTGGGCTTCGACAAGACCTTCAACGAGAACTGGACCTACGGCGTCAAGCTGACCCAGCGCAAGCTCAACGCAGTCATCGACGACTTCTGCGATCTTGGCGTGGTCACGGACAAGGCCGCGGCCCTCGGCTACACGGTGGGCTCGACGAATAGCTGCTACCTCGTCAACGGCGGCCACTCGAACAAGTTCACGCTCATCGATTCCGCGGGCAATCCGTTCGTCGTGCCGCTCAGCCGCGAAGAAATGGGCATGCCGAAGACGAAGCGCCGGTACCTCAGCGCCGAGTTCTACGCCGAGCACCAGTTCGACGGCACCTGGTACGGCAAGTTCGACTACGTGTGGTCGCACTCTTACGGCAACACCGAAGGGCAGGCCCGTACCGATACGCGCCAGTCCGGTGCCGCCGGCAGCGTGGATTGGGACAACCACTGGGTAATGGATTACGCCAACGGCCCGCTCGGCAATGACCACACCCATGTGTTCAAAGCCTATGGCTACTGGCAGTTCGCGCCCGAGTGGCAGCTGTCCGGCAACCTGCAGGCAATCTCCGGCGCGCCCGAAGTCTGCCTCGGCTATTGGGGCCCGGATCAGGAAGACCCCGCTCACTACAACAGCTCCTACCACTGGTGCGACGGGCAGCCTTCGCCCCCGGGCGACAAGGGCCGCTTGCCGTGGACGTTCCAGCTGGACCTCGGCCTGACCTACCGGCCGGACTGGGCCGGCTCGAAGCTGGCGTTCTCCGCGAACGTCTTCAACGTGCTCAACCAGCAGCGTCCGACGTTCCGTTACCCGACCGAGTGGGAGTCGCGTGGTACGCCGCATCCGATCTACCGCGTCCCGCTGTACACCCAGGACCCGCGCTACGCCCGCCTGGCAGTCAGCTACGACTTCTAAGGTGCATTAAACCAAGCAAGATCCCTGTGTGACACTTGCGCCCCTCCACGGGAACCGGCTCCTCCCCAGCCGTTTCCCGTGGACCGGGCGCTCTTTTTTTTAGCGCGCCTCGCCCGAGGCGGCCACGACCTTCTCGATATAGCCGAGCACCTCGGCCAGGGGGAGGTCGAAAACGCCTGCATCGCCGTTGTCGTTTGCCTGGCGCCAGACGCCATAGCCATCGCGCCAGCTTTCCTCGGCATCGGCCTCGCCGTCGACCTTGAGAAGGCTCGCGTCAAGGCTGGCGCGGGAGACCGCGGCGTGGTGCATGGCCGGTTGCAGGCCGCCCGGGAGCCGGTGGTTGCGCAGTTTCACGCCCAGGATGGAGACGTGGAAGACCTGGCCGTCCTCCGGCTCGATATCGATCCGCCGGATGGCCACGCGCGACGCTTCCTCGCCCGGGCGCGTTCGATACGTCCAGGACTGGCCCACGGCGTAGTCGGGCTTGCTCACCGGGTTTCTCCTCTTCTTCCAGACGGGTCCCGCATCTTAGCAGCGGGGCCTCGGGCGCCCCGTTCCCGGATGCCTTAAACTTGCAGGTCTCCGGCGCGCACCCACGGTGCGGCGCACTCCGTATTCGAGGTACAAGCAGATCATGGTGGCATTGGCGACCGAGCACGTCATCGACGTGCACCACTGGAACGATAGCCTGTTCAGTTTCCGCACCACGCGCGACCCGGGTTTCCGGTTCGAAAGCGGGCATTTCGTGATGATCGGCCTGGAGGTCGACGGCCGGCCGCTGATGCGCGCCTATTCGATCGCCAGCGCGCACTACGAAGAACACCTGGAGTTCTTCAGCATCAAGGTGCAAGACGGCCCGCTCACCTCGCGGCTGCAACACCTGAAGCCGGGCGATCCCATCATCGTCAGCCGCAAGCCCACGGGGACCTTGGTCCTCAACGACCTGAAGCCCGGCAAGCGCCTGTACCTGCTGGGCACCGGCACCGGGCTCGCCCCGTTCCTGTCGATCATCCGCGATCCGGACACCTACGAGCGCTTCGACAAGGTGGTGCTGGCGCACGGCGTGCGCCACGTGAACGACCTGGCCTACTCGGATTACATCGAGAAGGAGTTGCCCCAGCACGAATACCTCGGCGCTCTCATCCGGGAGAAGCTGATCTACTACCCGACCGTCACCCGGGAACCGTTCCGCAATCGCGGCCGCATCACCGATGCGATCGCCGACGGCGAGCTGGCCCGGACCATCGGTCTTCCGCAATTGAATCCCGCCGAGGATCGCGTGATGCTCTGCGGCAGCCCCTCCATGCTTGACGACATCTGCGTGCTGCTCGACGGAGAAGGCTTCCAGGCCTCGCCGCGCACACGCGAGCCGGGCGATTACGTCATCGAGCGCGCTTTCGTCGAGAAGTGATCGGTTAATCATATTTCCAGGTCCTGCCGAAGAGGCCTCCATCGGCGCGCCCAAAAAAGAGATGTTTTCGTCCCTTCCGATCAGATCGACATCTTTATCTGCAGGACGCGTCACAGAATGTACTGCCAATCATTTGTTATGTTCGGGTGGCCTTGGTCTCGGGGGAGGCGCTAATTCCGCTCCAGAAGCGGTTCCAACTAGCGTGAACGAGGATTTCTCATGGCGGGTAAATTGAATGGAAAATGGCTGTGTGGCGCCATAGTGGCGGTGACTCTGGCAGGGCTGTCGGGACAAGCCATGGCAGGGCGTGCGTTTCAAATTACTGATTATTTCTATGGTGACGAGTCGCACCAGGGCCCTATTTTGGGCGAGACAACCTATTTTTGCCGGGCTGGGAGTCAGGCCACCGGCCAATCGACTCCTTACGTTGTATCTGTACAGGTTTCATGTACCGGAGATGCTCCCGACGCCAATCCCCAAGACGCACTTCCCACTTGGTTTCATAACTGCACCTTAGTCGACCCTATTTATCAGGTTTTCTCCTGCTCTTAGGAAAACGCAAAGAATAAGGACAGCGACCGCTGTCGCCGTTGATGTTGCGGATAGGGTGCCCTCGAAGTAATGAGGGCATTTTAGTTGAGGTCATCATTACGCCACTGCGAGTTTTCGTATCCAAAGGTCAGCGCCTGATCCTGCCCTGCCCCTCGTTGTCCCAATAGCCGAAGATGCGGCGGGCGACGAACTTGTACAGACGCTTCCCGGTGGCACGCCAGAGACGCGAATGCGCGGCGGGCCGGGCAAGCATGGCGCGCTGCCTCGTGGAGAGACCCTCGGGCACGTAGGTGCGCTTGTGTTTCAGCAGGTGACGAAGGTCCTCCCGCGCCAACAGGCGGAACAGCGCGCCGCGGCGACCACGGGTCCAGGCGATCTGGAAGTCCACGAGGCCCGGCGTGCCGTCCTCGCGGACCAGCCAGTTCGGCTCCTTCGCGAGATCGTTGTGCACGATGCCGTGGCGATGCAGCACGGCCAGCAGGCGCAGCGCGGCACGGTAGTACCCCGGGTCCACCGGCTTGCCGAGCTGCATCGGCCGGCCCGCCATGTAGCTGCGCTCCAGCACGCGTCCGTTCCATGCAAGCAGCCTCGGGACGCCATCCACGCCCTCCAGCCGCGCGAGCGCGCGGGCTTCGCGTGCAGCGGCACGGCGCGCGAACCCGCGCGCCCACCAGCGCGCCGCGCCGATATCCCGCCGGATCAGTGAGACGCCATCGCGCTGGACATGCTCGATACGACCGAGTTCGTCGGCCTTGAGCAGGGTGATGGATTCCGTCGTCGCGTTCGGCACGCTCTTCCTTCATTACGTTGACACGCTCTCCGCCTTCCGGCAGCTACGCTAAGATGCGAGCTTCGCAGGGAGAGAACGCACGATGCTGTCGCGACGTATTCTGTCGCTGGCCTTTGCCGCGGCTGGCTTTACCGCCTGCCACGACGCCGACCGGACGCAGGGAGGGGACACGCCGCCCGCGCGGGCCGGTGTCGACAAGCATACCCAATCGGCGCGCGAAGGCCTTTACACGATGGAGTTGAAGCTGCCCGAGCTCCCCCCGTCGGCTCCGGGCCTGCGCCAGACCATCGACGGATACGTCGAGGCGCAGAAGCGCGCTTTCCTCGCCAGCCTGGATACCCCGGCCGCCCGCGCGCGGGCGCGGGAACTGCCCTGGGACCTCAACCTCGACATCGCCGTCGCCTCGCGCACCGACCGCTTCGTGAACGTGCAGGTCGACGGCTCCGCATTCACCGGGGGTGCGCATCCCGCGCCGATCATCGACAGTTTCACCTACGACCTCCAAGAGAAACAGGTGGTGGACATCGACGAGTTGTTCGCCGATCCGCGGGCTGCCGAGAACGCTTTCGCCACCGAAGCGCGCCGCCAGTTGCTCACGGCACTCGACGACCAGGACGAGCCCCTGGCCTCGAACAGCGAACAGATCGAGGACGGCACCGCGCCCGGCAAGGGCCGTTACCGTGTCTTCAGCCTGCTCACCGGCCCGGACAACAAGGTGCACGGCCTCACCTTCATCTTTCCGCCCTACCAGGTGGCGTCCTATGCCGCGGGTCCGCAGGCGGTCGACGTACCGAGCGAGGCTTTCGCCGCCTACCTCAAACCCGAATACCGCGAGGCCTTCCGCTGATGGAACTGTTCCTCTACCTGCTCGCCGCCGCGCTCATCGCAGGCGGCGTGGCAGGCGCCATCCTGCCCATCCTGCCCGGCATTCCGATGATCTTCGGTGGCATCTGGCTGGCCGCGGCCGTGGACCAGTATCGCC
Source organism: Luteibacter sp. SVR4-7G (assembly GCF_056755555.1). Taxonomy (NCBI): domain Bacteria; kingdom Pseudomonadati; phylum Pseudomonadota; class Gammaproteobacteria; order Lysobacterales; family Rhodanobacteraceae; genus Luteibacter; species Luteibacter sp. SVR4-7G. The sequence continues at coordinate 63,561 of NZ_JBPGXO010000003.1, forward strand.
ATCTGGGATGGGGCTGGCTCGTGGCGATCGGCATCGTCGGCGCCATCGGCATCGCCCTGGACTTCGTCTCGGCGTCGCTCGGCGCGAAGAAGATCGGCGCCAGCCCGCGCGCACTCTGGGGCGCCGGCATCGGCACGGTTGCCGGCATGTTCTTCGGTATCCCCGGCCTGATCATCGGGCCATTCGCCGGCGCGATGGCCGGCGAGCTCTGGTCCGGCACGAGCGTGCTGCGCTCCGCCCACGTCGGCGTGGGCACGTGGGTGGGCATGCTGGTCGGCATCCTGGCCAAGGTAGTGATCTCGTTCCTGATGATCGGAATGGCGGGCCTGGCCCTGCTTTTCAGCTGATCGGCCATCAGTCACCTTGGCGCGCCCCGTCCCTGCCGCTAGTCTCGGCTGATTGCCACGGGGAGATACACATGTTCCGACGACTCACGCTTGCGGCCGTCACACTGGCAGCCGGCTGCCTGCACGCCGAACCCGCCACCCAGCCGGCCTGGATCGCCCGCAGCAATGCGGACGCCCAGCCCCTGCTCGACGTCACCGCCCGCTTCAGCCCCGAATCCGCCACCGATATCGGCCTCAAGGGCTTCGACGAAAAGACCGTCGACCTGGGCCCGGACGTGGACAAGCGCCAGCGCGCCGCCCTCGTCCAGGTGCGCGAGACGGTGAACAAGCGCCTGGCCGAAGAAAAGGATCCGAACGTGAAGCAGGATCTTCAGATCCTGCTCAAACAGATCGACGGCAGCATCAAGGGCATCGACCTCAACACCAAGTACCTCCTGCCGTGGTTCGATGCGGGGCAGATCGTCTTCAGCGGCGAATTCTCGCTGCTCAATGCCGAGAGCAAGCCCGAGCAGAACAAGGCCGCCCTGGGCCGCCTGAAGTGCTATGTGGGCATGGCACCGGGCTGCACGCCGCTGGTGGAGCAGGCCAAGGCCCGCACCACCGAGAAACTCGGCGACAAGTCGCTGCTCGGGCCGGTGAAAGCCGACGTCGAACAAAAGCTGGGCAATACGCAGCGCTACGTCGACGGCATCCGCAAGCTCTTCGCGGAAAAGAAGATCGCGGGCTCCGACGAAGCGATGGCGAAGCTCGACCAGCAGCTCAAGGACTACAACGCCTGGGTGAGGAAGGTCGTGCTGCCACGCGCGCGCACGGATTTCCGCCTGCCCGAGCCGCTCTACGCGTACAACCTCGAGCAGGTGGGCCTCGACATCTCGCCACGCGACCTCATCGACCGCGCGCAGCTGGAGTTCATGGAAACCACCTATGCGATGCAGATGCTCGCGCCCGTGGTTGCCAAGGCCGAAGGCCTGCCGAACGGCGATTATCGCGACGTGCTCAAGGCGCTGAAGAAGAAACAGCTCGCGAAGGACAAGGTGGAGCCGGCGTACCACGCGGTGATCGCCAAGATCGAGGACATCATCCGCACGCAGCGCATCGTGGAGCTGCCCAAGCGCGAGATGGCGATGCGCCTTGCCTCGGAAGCCGAGAACGCGCGCACGCCGGCACCGCACATGGATCCTCCGCCCTTCATCGGCAACACCGGTCAACGCGGCACCTTCGTCCTGACCACGGGCAATCCGCCCGCCGACGGCGACAAGACCCAGACGTACGACGACTTCACCTTCGAAGCCGCCGCCTGGACGCTCACCGCCCATGAAGGCCGCCCGGGCCACGAGTTGCAGTTCGCCGCGATGGTGGAACAGGGGGTCTCGCTCACGCGCAGCCTGTTCGCCTTCAACAGCGTGAACGTGGAAGGGTGGGCACTCTATGCCGAAGCGGAAATGCTGCCGTACGAGCCGCCTGCGGGGCAGTTCATCGCGTTGCAGTTCCGCCTGCTGCGCGCCGCCCGCGCCTTCCTCGATCCTATGCTCAACCTCGGCATGGTGACGCGCGACCGCGCGCACGACATCCTCGTGCACGACGTAGGTCTCTCGGAACCGATGGCGCGCCAGGAACTGGACCGCTACACCCTGAACTCGCCGGGGCAGGCCACCGCCTACTTCTACGGGTACACGCGCATCCTGCAACTGCGTGCGGAAACGCAGACGCGGCTCGGCGACAAGTTCGATCGCAAGGCGTTCAACGATTTCCTGATCGCCCAGGGCCTGCTGCCGCCGGACCTGCTGGCGGAGGCCGTGCGCACGCGCTTCATTCCGGCGCAGGAAAAGAAATAACCGTAGAGGTGTAGGAGCGCGCCTTGCGCGCGACAGCCTTTCGCCTCCGTCCTCAAAGCTGGCGCGCCAGTTTTGGAACAGCGGCGAAAGGCTGTCGCGCGCGGTGCGCGCTCCTACATTCGGGCTTTAGGGGGCGCCAGGAATGACGTACAGCAGCACCGCCAGGTAGTGCAGCACGCTGCCGGCGAGGACGAAGAAGTGCCAGATCGCGTGGTGGTATGGCAGTTTCCGCGCCATATAGAAGGGCACGCCGGCCGTATAGGCCACGCCGCCGCCGAAGAGCAGCAGGAGGCCACCGGTGGACAGGTTATTGCGCAGGGGCTCGATGGCGACGACCGCCACCCAGCCCATCGCCACGTAGATGGCCACGGCGAGCTTGCGGTAGCGCTTGAGCAGGCCGAGTTCCGCGGCGCTGCCCAGGATCGCCAGCGTCCAGATAGTCGCGAACAGCCCCCATCCCCAGGCGCCCGGCAGGACCAGCAGGGTGAACGGCGTATAGGTGCCGGCGATCAGCAGGAAGATGGCGATGTGGTCCAGCGTGCGCAGGATGCGCTTGGGCATCTCGCCGGGAATCGAGTGGTAGAGCGTCGACGCGGTGTAGAGCAGGATCAGCGCCGTGCCGAACACGGAACTGGCCACTACCGCGCGGGCGCCGCCGTACATGGCCGAAAACGCCACGAGCACGGCCAGTCCGGCGATGCTGAGCACCAGCCCGATGCCGTGGATCACGCTGCTGGCGACTTCCTCGCCGAGGGGATAGCGGGGCTGCGTGCCGTCGAGGACCATGGGGCGCTCCTGGGGAGGGGACTCGGTCGTCGAGGGTAGCCTATGACGGGCGATCCGCCCATTGACCGCGCCATCCCCGCCGTTGTTCCATGGGGACATGCTCCTTGAACTGCTCGTGCACATCGGCCGTCTTCCGCCCCAGGGTGCGGGACTCCGCGCCGCGCTGGCCATGGCCACGCGCCTGGGTGCGCGGCTCGATGCGCTGCACGTGGTCGACCTTCCGGCCGCCGCCTATACCGTGCCCGAAGCCGTGCCCATGCAACTCGACGCCGTCCGCCAGCGGGCCACCGACGCGAAGGCGGTCGCGGGCGACTGGGCCACCCTGCTCGCTTCGCGCCACCTCGAAGGCAATTGGCGCGTCGGCAACGGCGACACGGTGTCGCTGCTCGCACATGCCTCCGCCGGTTACGACCTCATCGTGATGGAGCGTTCCTCGACGATGCGCGGCGACGCGCCGGTCGGTTTCGGCGTGGTATCGCGCACCGTATTCGCCTCGAGCCGCGGCGTGCTCGTCGTGCCCGAGGCCGCGCCCGTGGAAACGCTGGGCGAACACGTGCTGGTAGCCTGGAGCGGCAGCCGCGAATCCGCCCTCGCGGTGCGCTCCTCGTTGCCGCTTTTGCGGAAGGCCAGCCGAGTCACCGTGATCGACGGCAGCCGCGACGAGGACGTCGGCACCTGTGCCCTGCCCGACACCGACATCTGCGGCTGGCTGGACTCGCATGGCGTCAAGGCGGAGGTTCGCCGCCTCGACGAAAAAGCCTTCGCCGCGCCCGGTCCCGCCCTGCTCGACACGGCGCACGCCGAAGGCGCCGACCTGATCGTCATGGGCGCATGGGGCCGCTCGCGCCTTTCCGAAATGGTACTCGGCGGAACCACGCGGTTCCTCTTCATGCAGTCCGACGTGCCGATGCTTGTCGCGCATTAACGCCGCTCCATTGCAACGTCCGGTTGACCCGGCCTAATCTGGTCCCGGACGCGAACACGATCCCCGCCGGTCCCCACCGGCCGTGTTCCCGACCGCGCATCACCTTCCCCCACGTTGCAGGAGGTGGCTCATGTCGTTCGTTCGTCCGCAGTCCGCCGCCGGAGTCCATCCGGATACCGTCCGTATCGTCGCCATGAGCGCGGCGATCGCCCTCAATGCCGCCGCGCTCATCGCCGTCATGCGACCGATGGTCGCCACGTTATCGCTGTCCTCGCCCGCGGCCCCGGCCATCCGCCTGATCGATCATCCGGCGGAGCCGAAGGCGATCCCGCCGCCGCCCATCGACCTCAAACCGTTACCTGTCCGGAGGCCGCAACCGGCCCGGAGCGTAAAACCCGTCGAGGTTCCGCCGCCCGCCGTGCAGGCGGCGCCGACGGACGAAGGTTCGGCACCGATCACCCCGTCACTGCCTGTCGATGTCGCACCGCCCGTCGCTGCCGCCACGCCGGTAGAGGCGCACCTGGCCTACGTCTCGGCACCGGCGCCCGCGTATCCGCGCACGGCGATCGCCGCCCACATGGAAGGAACGGTGACGCTCCGCGTGCTGGTGGACGAAACAGGGAAGCCGCTCGACGTGATCGTCGAAAGCAGCAGCGGCCATGCCGTTCTCGACAAGGCCGCGCGCGAACAGGTGCTGTCGAAGTGGCGATTCCAGCCGGCGACGGCCGGTGGACAGCCGGTACGCGCGTGGGCACGCATCCCGCTCACCTTCGATCTGAGGAAAATCTAGCGCGACACCCCGTCCTTGTGGAAAGCGCGCTGGCGCGAACCGGAGCCTGAGGCACCCCGCTCCCGCGCCAGCGCGCTTCCTGCCGCCTCAGCGTGGCATCACCACGACGTCCGGCTTGCGCGTCGCCCGGGCGATGGCCCAGACGATCAGGGCCAACAGGCCCACTGGCAGCAGGACGGGCAGCAAGGCCAGCGCGATCACGGGAGCCGCCGCCAGCATCACCACGCCGCCGATCACGGCGCCGAGGATGGTGGCGACGAGGCTGAACATCCCGCCGATGATGCCGAAGACCAGCTTCAGCAGCGTGCCGACGACGGCGAAGACGAGCCAGAAGCCGACGGCGAGGACGACGAGCGAGGTGAGGAAGATCATGACGGGACTCTCCGTGGTCGGGACGACCGCCCCGGGGGTGGCGGTCGCAGCTTCGATGCCCCGGTCCGTGAAAGGGTTTAAGCACTTTTGGAAAGGCCGGGGTTACGACCCTTTAACGACCCGCGTGGTCCACTCCCCGCCAGTTGATTCCAGGGCCCGCCCTCCATGGGTAAGCGTTTTTCCATCATCAGGACCTTGCGGGACATCGCGTTCGACCTGTCGGACGTGGCGCATCCGGACCTCGCCTCCATGGGGCGGGAGATCGGCAGCGTCCTGCACGGCCGCAGCGCAGAGCTTGCCTCCACGCTCGGGCCGCTGCGCGAGCGGCGGCGCGGCTTCGAGCGCTGGATCCTGGCCGAGCGCGCGCGGCCGCCGGTGAGCGTATTGATCCTCGCCTGGCCGCCCGGCTATGCCACTCCCGTGCACGACCATGGCGGCCTCTGGGGCCTCGAGGCCACCCTGTCCGGTGCGCTCGAAGTCGAATCGTTCGACAAGGACGAGGGCGGCCAGTCGCTGCGCAGCACAGGCCGCACTTGGCTCGGCCCGGGCGATGCCACCTGGTTCGAAGCCACCGACACCCATGCCCACCGCTGCCGCAATTTGTCGCGGCATGACACGGCGCTCACACTTCACGTGTACGGTGGCGATCTGGCACAGTACCTCGCGTATGAGCAGCCCGGTCCCTCCGGACACTGGATCGCACGACCGAGGCAATCGATCATCGCGGGACGCCTGACGGCCTGACGGTCTCACGGCCCTCCACCCCACCCAACGGGCGAAGGACCAACGCATGTTTCATAAAGTCGCCATCATCGGCGGTGGCGCGGCAGCGGCGACGCTGGCAAGCGAGTTGCTGGAGCGGCGCACGCAGCACCCGCTCCACCTCGACTGGTACACGGGCGGTCCGGGAGCCGGCCGCGGCGTGGCCTACGGCACGCCTTCCCACCGGCACCTGCTCAACGTGCGCGCCGCGTCGATGGGCATGTTCGTCAGCAAGCCCGGCGGCTTCCTCGAGTACGCGCAGTCGCTGGATCCTTCCGTGAAGGGCTCCGATTTCCTGCCTCGGCGCATGTACGGCGATTTCCTGCAGTCGCGCGTGGAACAGGCGGTGAAGAACGCCGGATCGTTCGGCCACGACGTCAACGTCGTCCCGTTCGCGGCGGAGTCCGTCATGCCGTCCGACGACGGCATCGTCATCGGCTATGGCGACGAATCGTCGCGCGCGGATGCGGCGGTGCTCGCGATCGGCTCGTTGCCGCCGCGCCCCCTGGCCGGCGTGGAGGACGCGGCGATCGCCAGCGGCCGGTACGTCACCGATCCATGGCCCTTCCTCGCCTCCGCGGAGTCCGACGATCGTCCGCTGCGCGTGCTGATCATCGGACTCGGCCTCACCGCCGTCGACGTCCTGCTGGAACTGTCGGCGCGCTGGCCCAACGCGCATTTCGATGCGCTGTCGCGCCACGGCAAGCTGCCGGAACCGCACCTGGCCAACGCTTCCGCCCCGCGCGACGACGGTGGCGACCTGATCGAGTCGATGCGCGACGACCCCAACCTGCGGGTCTGGATGCGGCGGCTGCGCGATGCCACCGGGCTGGCCGAGGACTGGCGCACGATCGTCGACGGCATGCGGCCGCATACGCAATCGTTGTGGCGCGACCTGCCGGCGCGCGAGCGCGCGCGCTTCCTCCGTCATGCCCGCTGGGCATGGGAACGGGCACGCCACCGCATGCCTCCCCAGGTAGCCGCCCAGGTGGCACAGCTCGAAGCGCAGGGCCGCTTTACCCGGGCGCGCGGACGGATGAGGTCGGTGCACCTCTCGCTCGAAGGCTCGCTCGACGTCGTGCATGCCTTGCCCGCGGCACCCGACTCGACCGACGCCTACGACGTCGTGATCCAGACGGTGGGCCTCAACACCGATACCCAGCGCACCGAGCACCGCCTGGTTCGCCAGCTGGTAATCGACGGCCTGGTGACGCCCGACCCGCTCGGCCTCGGCTTCGCCGCGTTGCCGGACGGTCACCTGCTCGACGGACACGGCCGGCCGCGATCGAACATGTTCGCCATCGGCAGCCTGCTGCGTGGGGCGCTATGGGAATCCACCGCGATACCCGAGATCCGGAAGCAGGCCCAGGGCGTGGCGGATATGCTGCTGGCGGAAGAAAGCCGGCGGGCGGTGGCGAGGTAAGTTCCATGGAGACCGGGCTCGCATGATCGCCAGCCTGGTCGCCGCCGGGGCGCTCTGCCTGCATGTCGCGGGCGTCTTCGCGGCCATGCACGCGGTGATGCACACCCGCACGGCGCAGGGGGCCTTTGCCTGGGTGCTCGGACTCGTCCTGCTCCCGTACTTCACGCTCGTGCCCTACCTTTTCCTTGGCGCCAGCCACTTCGGCGGCTACGTGGACCTGCATCGCCAGCGCCAGGCGCGCTTCTTCATGCTCCACGAGGAAGCGCTGCACCGCGGGAGGCTCGGCCTGCTGGCGCATTCCCGTCCGGTGCAGGATCCGCGCTACGACGCGATCGGGAGGATGCTGCAGACGGCCATGCACGGCGGAAACGCGCTGCTCCTCCACGTCGACGGCGAAGCCGCCTTCAACGCCATGTTCGCCGCCATCGCCCGGGCAGAGCGCTACGTGCTCGTGCAGTTCTTCATCATCCACGACGACGTGCTCGGCCGGCGCCTGCGCGATGCCTTGCTCGAACGCGCCGCAGCCGGCGCGGAGGTCTGCCTGCTCTACGACAGCATCGGCAGCCATTCGCTCGACGATGCCTACGTGGACCTGCTGCGGGCCGGCGGCGTGCTCGTCCGCCGTTTCGCCACGCGGCGCTGGCAGAACCGCTTCCAGCTCAATTTCCGCAATCACCGCAAGGTGCTGGTAGTGGACGGCGTGCGCGGCTTCGTCGGCGGGCTTAACGCCGGCGACGAATACCTCGGGAAGAAGCCACCGCTGGCGCCGTGGCGGGATACGCACATGGAGATCGAAGGCCCCGCGGTGGCCGACCTGCAACGCGTTTTCGCGGAAGACTGGTACTGGGTCACCGGCGAGCGGCCGCCTTCGTTGCCTCCACCCGAGCGATGCGGGCGTGCCGCGACGATGATCGTCGCCACCGGCCCCGCCGACCGCCAGGAAAGCTGCTCCCTCTTCTTCACCCAGGCCATCCAGGCGGCGACGAAGCGCGTATGGATTACCACGCCTTACTTCGTTCCCGACCAGGCCGTTTTCGGCGCCTTGCGGCTGGCCGTGTTCCGCGGCGTGGACGTGCGCATCCTCATCCCCTGCCGTCCGGACCACCGTACCGTATTCATGGCTTCCACGCTGTATGCACACGAAGCCGCCTCCGCCGGCATCCGCATGTTCCGTTATCAGCAGGGATTCCTGCACCAGAAGGTGATGCTGATCGACGACGACACCGCGGTGGTGGGCAGCATGAACCTCGACAACCGCAGCTTCCGCCTCAACTTCGAGATCGCCGCGCTGAACGTGGACGAGGCCTTTGCCTCCGCCGTGGAAGCCATGCTGCTGGACGACTTCGCCAACAGCGACGAAGTGAATCCGAACGATTACCGCCGGCTCTCCTATTTCCGCCGGGTGGCCCTGCACGTCGCCCGTCTTTTCGACCCCATCCTGTAGAAGGATTTCCCACGATGCTCCGTGCCCTTGCCGCCCTCGCCATCGTCCTTACCGGTGCCGCCTCTGCCGATCCCGCGCGCTTCGTCGAGCGCAGTGTCGACGTCCACGGAAAGACCTACCGCTACCAGGTCTTCGTTCCGGCGGACGCGGCGACGAAGCACCCGGCCGTGGTGCTGTTCCTGCACGGAAGCGGTGAACGCGGCAGCGACAACCAGAAGCAGATGACCCAGGGCCTTCCGCCCTGGCTGAAGCAGCACATGGATTTTCCCGCCGTGGTCGTGATCCCGCAGGCGCCCGACGACACCGAGTGGACCGATCCGGCGGATGCCGACCTGGCCATGGCGGCACTGGAAAAGAGCGTCAAGGAATTCGACGGCGACCGCCGGCGTCTCTATCTCACCGGGCTGTCCATGGGCGGCTATGGCTCATGGCAGCTCGCCGTGGATCATACGAATACTTTCGCGGCCGCCGCGATCATCTGCGGCGGGGTCACCTCGGACGACGACGACCGCGCCCGGTTGTACGTCCATGGCGTCCCGAAGGGCGACGACCCGTTCGCGCGGGTGGCGGAAAAGATCGGCAACCTGCCGGTCTGGATATTCCACGGCGGCGACGACAATGTCGTACCCACCGAGCAGTCGCGCAAGATGAACGCCGAACTCGTCAAACGCGGGAAGGAAGTGAAATACACCGAGTTTCCCGGCGTGGGGCACGGCTCCTGGGAAAAGGCCTATGCCACGCCCGGCCTATGGGACTGGATGTTCAGCCACAAGCGGTAAGCGAATCCTTCAAGGATTGCGCAGGCCGGCGAAGAGTTTCTTCAACCCGCCGGAAAACATCGCCCAGCCGATGCACACGCCGGCCAGCGCTCCCACGAACTCGAAGAAGACCCGGAGGCCGATGGCGTCCGGGTCGTGCACGGCGGCGAGCTTCACCCTGAGCAGGGTCAGCGACTGCAACGGTGCCATGTTGAAGTAGAACAGGTCCCACAGGTCCTGGCCCGCCGACAGCGCCACGGCGAGTACATAGGCGATCGCCAGTTCCTTGCCGTGGCTCCAGCCGCTGCCCTTGCCGAAGGCACGCAGCAGTCCATACACGACGATGCCCACGAGCAGGGCGATGGCGCCTGTTTCAAGGGCGCCAACGATGCCGTAGCCCATCCAGCTGCGATCGTATGGCATGCGAAAACTCTTAAAGGACCGGATGCGCATTATGCCCGTGCCGCGGCCACTCCGGGAGCCGGGACAGGCGAGCCTCCGCGGCCACGACAAGCCCTTTCAATCAACGGCGGTGCAAGTTCGGCAAAGTCGTTGGGCCCTTCACGCACGATGGAAGTGTGCGCGTGTCGACCTACGAGCTTTCTCATACAACGCCGGCCCATTACACCGCGGCTGCTGAACATTGGCGAAAGCGCCATTCGCGCATTCGCGATGCGGCCGTTTTAGCGAAACAAAGTCACTATGATGCTCCGGTTGCACGCATGGTATGACGTGCTGCATCGCAACCTGTTTAATCAAAAACGAAATAGCAAAAAACATAATCACCGTCTTCAGGGAGAAGATCATGCGCATTCCATCCATCAAGCGCCCCCTCGCTGCAGCTGCGCTCGCCTTCCTCGCATCCGGCGCAAGCATCGTCCATGCTGACGACGCGGCAGGCAGCAAATACCTCTTCGGCGACTGGAACGGCGAACGTACCCGGCTCGCCGACAAGGGCATCACCTTCGACTTCGGCTACGGCTTCGAAGCCGCGCACAACTACTCCGGCGGCGACCGGCAGATCACGCGCTATACCGACCAGTGGAAGTTCGGCACCGCTCTCGATCTCGAGAAGCTGTGGGGATGGCATGGCGCGACGTTCAAGCTGATCATCACCGACCGCAACGGCCGCGACATCGGCGCCGACGCGAACATCGGCAACAACCAGCTGATCCAGGAAGTGTACGGCCGCGGTCAGACCTGGCACCTGACGATGCTGCAGCTGGAACAGAAGTTCTTCGACGACAGGCTTACCTGGAAGATCGGCCGCATGCCGGTCGGCGAGGACATCAACAACTTCTCGTGCGACTTCATGAACCTGAGTTTCTGCGGCGCGCAGCCGGGCAACGTCGTCGGCGACTACTGGGTCAACTGGCCCACCAGCCTCTGGGCCACGGTGCTCAAGCTGAACACGACGAGCGACACCTTCGTGCAGATCGCCGCCTACCAGGTGAACCCGAAGTACGTCGACGATTCGTACGCGCGGCACCATGGCCTCGAGCCGGACTTCCCGAGCGGCACCACCGGTGCGCTCATTCCGCTGGAGTTCGGCTGGAAGCCGACGATCAACGGCCTGCCCGGCTCCTATCGCGCAGGCGTCTGGTACAACACCTCGAAGGGTGACGACCTCTACCTCAACGAAGACCGCCAGCCGCTTGCGACAGCCGGCGGGGAACCGTTGCAGCGCAGCTCGCGCAAGGGCGCATGGATCACGTTCCAGCAGCAGGTGACGGGCGAAGCCGGCGGCAGGGGCGCCACGGTGTTCCTGAACGTCACCTCCGCCGACCACGCAACGTCGCCCACCAACAACCAGATCGCGCTGGGCATGGAATACAAGGGAATCTTCGGCCGTCCGAACGATTTCGTCGGTGCGGCCATCGCCGGCACCCACGCGAACGGTTACGCCGCCAGGAACCAGCGCCTGTTCAACGCAACGCATCCGGGGCAGGAAGGCATCGTCAACGACGGGTACGAGAAAGTGGCCGAAGTCTTCTACAGCTGGTCGCCGATACCCTCGATCGCGATCCGCCCGAACCTCCAGTACATCAAGGATCCGGGCGGCAGCAAGCAGAACGACGACGCCTTCGTGCTGGGCCTGAAGACAAGCATCGCGTTCTGAGGCAGGTCCGTAGATCCCGGACGCGCTGTAGGAGCGCGCCTTGCGCGCGACAGCTTTTCGCGCCAGTCTTGGGCATTCACTGCCCGAGCGGCGCCGCGCCCCGGCGCGCTCCTACAGGATCCACGCATCATGATCGACCTGGTCGGCTTCGACGGCGACGACACCCTCTGGCGCAGCCAGGAGTTCTACGACCAGGCCCAGGAAGCATTCGAAGCCATCCTGGGCCGGTACGTGGATCTCGGTAGCCAGGGCCTCCGCGAAGCCCTCCTCGCGACTGAACGCGGCAACATCGCCCTGTTCGGTTACGGCGCGAAAGGCATGGCATTGTCGATGATCGAATCGGCCATCGGCTTGACCGAAGGCCGCATCGAGGCCCGCGACATCCACCGCATCGTCCTTCTCTGCAAGGAGGTGCTCGCCCACCCCGTCGAACTGCTTCCCGGCATCCGCGAGGCGGTGGCCGCCGTCGCCGCCTCGCACCGCGTGGTACTGATCACCAAGGGCGACCTGTTCCACCAGGAATACAAGGTGGCGCGCAGCGGGCTGGCCGACATCTTCCATCGCATCGAGATCGTTTCGGAGAAGGATCCCGCCGCCTACGCCAGGCTCTTCGCCGAATTCGGCGTGGCGCCGGAGCGCTTCGCCATGGTCGGCAACTCCTTGAAGTCGGACATCGTCCCGGTGGTGGAACTGGGCGGCTGGGGAGTGTATATGCCGTACCACAGCACCTGGGCGCACGAACTGGTCGGCGACTTCACGATGGGCGAGCGAGTGGTCGAGGTAGCCTCTGCCGAGGGCATCCCCGCGGCGATCGCGCGGATGCACGCCATCTGATCGAAGGAGGGCCCGTGGACTCGAGGTTGGGAATGGCGTGGCGCGTGGTCAAGACCACCGCGAAGGGCTTCAGCGACGACGAACTGATGACCCGGGCCGCGGCGCTGGCGTTCTATTCGGCGCTCTCCTTCGCGCCCCTGCTCGTCCTCCTGCTCTGGATCGTCGCCTCGCTGCGCCCGGAGTGGCAGGCGCAGCTGGTGGATAGCCTCAACGGCCTGGTCGGTCCGCGGGCTTCCGAGGCCGTGAAGCTGGTGATCGAGAACGCGAAGCAGCGCCCCAGCGTCGGCAGCATGGCGGGCGTGGTGGGGCTTTGCGTCACCCTGATCGGCGCTTCCGCCGTGTTCGCCCAGCTCCAGGGCGCCTTGAACCGGGTGTGGAGTCTCCAGCCGCGCCCCGGCTCCACCAGGGGCGCGATCCTGGGCTGGCTGCGGGCGCGCATGCACGCGCTCGGCCTGCTGCTCTCGCTTGCCTTCCTCCTGGTCATTTCGTTCTCCGCCAGCGCGTTCATCGCCGTCTTCGTGCGCGGCGGCACCACGGGCTGGCAGATCCTCGAGATCGCGATCTCGCTGTTGGTGTTCGTCCTCATTTTCGGCGCCATCTACAAGGTGCTGCCGGACGCCATCATCGAATGGCGCGACGCGATGGTCGGGGCGACGCTCACCGCCCTGCTTTTCGCCGTCGGCAAGTTCGGCATCGCCATCTACCTCGACCGGAGCAATGTCGGCGGACCCTATGGGCCGGCGGGCGGCGTGGTGGTGTTGCTGGTCTGGGTCTACTACTCCGCGCTGATCCTGCTCCTCGGTGCCGAACTGACCGAGGCCGTCGCGGAAGCGCGAGGCACGCCGATTAAACCGCGGCCATACGCGATGTCGACGAGGCCCGCCGCGGCGCCCTGGATTGACCCCTCCGTCACGAGGCCGGAGGTATCCCTGGAGGCCACAAAGAAGGAGGACACGACATGAAGAGCCAACTGCTCGCCGTTGCCGCAATTGCCCTCGCGAGTGCGGCCGCCATTTCCACGCCGCCGGCCGAAGCGCAGTCCCGGCGCAGCCAGCACCAGGTCTGCGAGAACGTGCAGGTCAAGCAGATCAATTCGAAGGACGACAATCGCCTGATCGGTACGGGCGTGGGCGCCGTCGCGGGTGGCCTGCTCGGCAACCAGGTCGGCGGCGGCAAGGGCAAGACCCTCGCCACGGTGGCGGGCGCGGTCGGTGGCGGCTATGCCGGTAACCGGATCCAGAAGAGCCACCAGGACAAGAACGCGACCTACCACACCGAACGCCGCTGCCACTGGGTGGACGACTGAGCCCGTTCCCGGTGTAAGCCGGGAAGCCCGGCCCCGGTCTTAAAGGAAGGGCGCCTCCTGGCGCCTTTCCCGCTTCCGGAGGCAACATGCGCAACGATCCCGACCGCCGGCGTTTCCTGGGTGTCCTGGCCGCCACCGTGGGCGGGGCGGCCAGCCTGCCCTTTATCCTGCGTTACACGCGGCCCTCGATGGCCGCCGATGCGCCCGTGCCGAAGCGTGGCAATGTCACGCTCGACTGCTTCGCCAATGACAAGAAGCCGCTGGGCACCTGTATCGAGCCGCGCGTTGTCCTGACCGACGACGAGTGGAAGGCGAAGCTGAGCACCAAGTCGTATTACGTGACGCGCCATGACGGCACCGAGCCTGCGTATACCGGAGACGGCTGGGATCGCCACGACAACGGCATCTATCGCTGCATCGGCTGCGACACCGCGCTCTACGACTCGGCGACGAAGTTCGATTCCGGTACGGGCTGGCCGAGCTTCTGGCAGCCGATCTCGAAGCGCAACATCACGGAGAAGACCGACCGCAGCCTCATCGAGGAACGCACGGCGGTGAACTGCGCACGCTGCGACGCGCACCTCGGCCACGTCTTCGACGACGGCCCGGACCCGACAGGCCTCCGCTATTGCATGAACGCCGCAGCGATGCACTTCGTACCTGCAACGGCCTAAGCATCATCGCACTGCGTATGCATCGTCGCCCCTGCGAAGCAGGGGCCCAGCGACTTCCTCGCCGGAGCGTCATGGACGAGCTCGTCGCTGTGGTGGAGCAGAAGCGGCCGCCGTTCGCCTCGAGACGAAAGCTACCCGCAACGCATCGTGACTTAGACGTGAGATCGTTCCGCTCGTTCTCGCTGCACCAAGTTGTCCCATCCCGCCATGGCGATCTCGGCGACAGCTTGCAGTTCTTCTCGGTCCGCACCGTCTCGTGCTCGGATAGCCATCCCGCTCTGCACTGTCTGCACATACCTGGCGAGCTTGGTGACGTCCAGGGAGTTGGGTAGTTCGCCCTCGGCGACGGCCCGCTGCAGACGCGAAACGAGCACATCAAAGGCGGTTGCCCGAGCTTGCCTCACAAGATTATTGACATCATCATGGCCATCGCTACCGACGGTGCCCAAGGTGACCATGCAACCGCGCGGAAGATCGCAATCGGAACCGGTCATCGCGGCCGCCGAGTCCGACAAATAGGCGAACAGCGCTTCTCGCGCGGTTGTCGCCTTGCGAAACCGTCCCAAGACGAGGTCTTCGTAGGTCACGGAGTAATACCGCAGCGCCTCAGCGTATAGCGCATCCTTGGAGCCGAAAGCACCATATAGGCTGGTGGGTCCGACGCCCAACGCTTGGGTCAGGTCGGCGACAGACGTTGCCTCGTAACCCTTGACCCAGAAGAGCCTCATGGCCTGCACCAACGCGGTCGCGCGGTCGAATTCGCGTGGACGGCCGCGGCCACGCTTTAGACGAGCCGCGTGCGCCGCGGTATCTGACGGAGATTTTTTTTGCATGGATCGCTACAAAATTATCTTGACGACGGGCCGAAGAGGATTCTACATTATTGCAACGATCACTTCAAAAAAGACTGACCATGCTTATTCTCGAAGGAAAACGTGCGCTCGTGACCGGAGGCTCCCGGGGTATCGGCGCCGCCATCGCCTTGATGTTGGCGGAAAACGGTGCCGACGTCGCACTGACCTATCAGCATTCCGCGGACCGGGCGCAGGCTGTCGTGGCGTCTATCGAACGGCTCCGCCGACGTGGCGTAGCGATCAAAGCCGACAGCGCCGACCCGGCCGCCAACAAACGGTCGGTCGATGAAGCCGTCGCCGCACTTGGTGGCCTGGACATTCTCGTCAACAACGCCGGAATCGCGCTCTACAACACCATTGCGGATTTCAAGCTGGAAGACATCGATGCGCTTCTCGCGGTCAACGTCCGCGGGCCGGTGCTGACTACCCAGGCGGCCATTCCGCATCTGGGCACTGGCGGCCGTGTGATCACCATCGGCTCCGCCGGTGCGGACCGCATCGTCGGAGCACCGGGGACGGTTTACTACATGACGAAATCGGCGCTGCAATCCTTTACGCGTGGCCTCGCGCACGAATTGGGCCCGCGGGACATCACCGCCAACCTGGTCCAACCGGGGTCCACTGACACTGACATGAATCCCGCCGACGGCGACAGTTCGGACTTCCAGCGAAGCCTCGCGCCCCTGGGTCGCTACGCCACCCCGGCTGATGTCGCCGCCGCCGTCGTATTCCTCGCCAGCCCGGCGGCCAGGCAACTCACCGGTACTATCGTCAACGTGGACGGTGGGCTTCTGGCCTGAGCCGGCCGCCACTTGGGCCGCCTGCGATGACGGCTTATTACCCCCATTTGCCCGGTCGCTGGTCTCGTCCTTCCCGACGGGTGCTGGCCGCCTTAGCCAAGTAAGTTCGCGAATTTCGTCGAGCTTGATTTGGAGAGCATCGGTGTCGCGGTTCTGACTGTTCTGAACTCGCACAAACCCCCTCCGTGAGCGGAGAGGCGTCGGGCCCGCGACGCTCCATGCGGCGAAGCCGCTTAGAACATGGGCCCGCGCAAGCGGGGCAACCGACGCGAAAGGCGGTCGTACCCGACGCGGGCATAAACGCGCAAGGCGCGCTCCTACAGGTGAAAAAAAACCCCGCTGCGAGAGCGGGGTTTCTTTGGATCAATGACCCGGCGGGGTCATTGGCGTCAGTTCGAATTCCTTCGGCGGCGTTTCGCCCTTCAGGTAGCGCACGAAGTAATCCCAGCGGCGGCGCGTCATGTACTGCGTGGCGGCGCCGTAGCCGTGGTGGGCGTTCGGGATCATCACCAGGTCGAAGTCCTTGTTCGCCTTGATCAGCGCGTCGACCACGAGCAGCGTCTCGTAGGGCGGCACGTTATCGTCCGAGGTGCCGTGCGCGAGCATCAGGTGGCCCTTCAGGCCCGACGCCCACTTCTGGTTCGCCTGGTCGTCATAGTTGGAATTGCCGTCCTTGTCCTTCACCAGGAGGCCTTGCCACTTCTCCGCCCAGTCGTCCTCGTAATTGCGGTTGTCGTGGTTGCCCGACTCCGAGATGCCGACCTTGAACACGTCGCCGTAGCGGAACATCGCGGTGGCCGTGGCATTGCCGCCACCCGAATGGCCCCAGATGCCGACGCGGTCGCCGTCCAGCCAGGAGTACTTCTGCACCAGCTGCTTCACCGCCGCGACCTGGTCGGGCAACGTGTTGTCGCCGATGTTCTTGAAGTAGGCGTCATGGAAGGCCTTCGAACGCCACGGGGTGCCCATGCCGTCGACTGCGACCACGACGAAGCCGAGTTCGGCCAGCGCCTGGTTGTCGCCGTGCGACGGAATGAAGCTGCGCGTGCGCACCGAACCGGTCTGCGGACCCGGATAGATATAGACCACGAGCGGATACTTCTTCGACGGATCGAAGTTCGTGGGCTTGAACATCTGGCCGTACAGGTCGGTCTTGCCGTCGCGCGCCTTCACCGTGAACGCGGTCGGCGGCACCCAGCCCTTGGCCTTCAGACGCGAGATGTCGGCGCGGGCAATTTCCTTCACCGTGGCGCCGGTGTCGGAACGGCGCACGACGGCCACGGGCGGCGTGTCGATCGTCGAATACGAATCGAAGAAGTACGTGCCGTCCTTCGACATCGACACGCTATGGTCGGCGTTCTCCGGCGTCAGCAGGGTCAGGCCCTTGCCGTCGAAGCCCACCTTGTAGAACTGCTGGTAGTACGGATCGACGCCCTTCTCGCGACCGACGCCGCGGAACCAGATCGTCTTCGTCTTCGGATCGACGTGGAGCACCTGGGTGACGTTCCAGTCGCCCGACGTGATCGGGTGCTCGAGCTTGCCGGTCTTCAGGCTGTACATGTACAGGTGGCCCCAGTTGCTCCGCTCGGAGAACCAGATGACCTCGTCGGTCTCGGGCACGTACTGCCAGTTGGCCTTGTCGTTGCCGCCTTCGAAATAGGTCTTCGCCTTTTCGTCGAAGACCGTGCGTACCTCGCCGGTTTCCGGATTGGCGATGCGGAACCACTCGTGCGTGTGGTCGCGCGCGGTGGAAACGAAGGCGATGCTCTTGCCGTCGGCGGCCCAGCGCACGTCGTCCCACACGCCCGGGCTGCACGAGATGTCGTCGCAGATGGTCGAGCGATGCTGGTCGGCCGGCATCTTGAAGCGGACCATCTTCTTCGTCGGCACGTCGATCACGACGCGCTCTATCATCGTCACGTCCTTGTCGCCCGGCAACGGGTACTTCCAGGTATCGACCTTCGGGTGGCCCACGTTGACGCTCACCAGGGTCATCTCGCCGGTCTTGCGCTGGTCCTGCTGGAAGGTGGCGATCTTCTTCGAGTCCGGCGACCAGACGACGATGGCCTCGTCGGTGTGCTTCCAGCCGGCGTTGTCGGTGGCGTAACCGTAGTCCTTCACGCCATCGGTGGTGAGCTGGGTTTCGGCACCCGTGGCCACGTCGCGAACCCACAGGTTCCAGTCGCGGATGAAGGCCTCGGATTTGCCATCGGGAGACTTCAGGCCGGGCTCGCTGCCGTACTCCTTGCCTTTCGCGTCTTTCTTCACCGCGGCGAGTTCGCACTTGCCGACAGCCTTGTCGCAAACGTAGTTCTTGCCGCCCGAGGTGACGTCCAGGCCATCGTCCGGACGGACGACGAAACCGGTGACCGGCAGCTTGCTCGCGTCCACCTTCTTCCCGGTGGCCGCGGAAAGCGCAGCGGCCATCTTGTCGCGGTCGAACGCACGCGTGGCTTCGCCGGTGGCGGCATCCACCTTGATGAACTGGTCGCCGTCCTTATCATGGTCGCGGTACCAGAAATGGCCGTCGTCGATCCAGGTGACGCGCTGGACGGAATGGTCCACCAGCGGCATGGTGTTGTTGGCGAGGAACGAGTCCGCGCGGCGATAATCGTCGGTGGTCACTGCCGCGCTCGCGGCAGAGGCTCCGATCAGGCTGAGGAGAACGGCGCCGGAAAGCGCCGCGTTACGTTTGGTCGACATCGATGGTCCCCGTGACGGCAGGGCGGCGCGGGAAGCACCGCAAACCGGACGAGGCTAGCCCCCGGCGCCTTGCCCGGCGTATGCCAAAGGTCACGGATAACGGATCAGCCGTGCTGGGGGCCGGTGCGGAAGCGGCGGCCTTGCCGCTGGACCATCTTCAGGGCCAGGGCGTCGGGCATCAGCTTGAACAGGCTCTTGATCGCGCGATTGACCCGCCCGTTCACGTAGACGGCCTTGCCGGCGTCCGCAGCGTCCAGCCCCTGGCGGGCCACCGTGGCGGCGTCCATCCACATGAATCCAGGCATTTTCGAGACCAGCTCGCGCGAGCCCGTGACATCGTGGAACTCGGACCAGGTGAAACCGGGGCATACGGCGGTGGCGTGCACGCCCGTGCCGGCGCACTCGAGCGCAAGAGATTGCGAGAACTTGATGAGATAGGCCTTCGAAGCCGCGTACAGGGTATGTCCCGCCGAACCAGGGATATGGCCTGCAAGCGACGCGATATTGAGGATCCGTCCGTAGCCGCGCGCCTTCATGCCCGGCAGCAGGCGCCAGGCCAGTTCCGTCGGCGCCGTCATGAGCACCTGGATGAACGCCGCATGCGTAGCCCAGGGCTGCTCTTCCAAGTAACCCGGCACGCCGTATCCGGCATTGTTCACCAGCACGTCGATCGAGAGCCCTTGCGCCTCCAGGGCCGCGACGAGGGCTTCGGGCCCATCGGTCCTTGCGAGGTCCAGCGGCGCGACCACCGCTTCGATGGCGTGGCGGTCGCGCAGTTCCCTGGCCAGCGTCTCCAGGCGATCGACCCGGCGCGCGGTAAGGACGAGGTCGTGACCGCGCCGGGCGAGTTCGCGAGCGAAGGCCTCACCGATACCGGCGGATGCGCCGGTGACCAGCGCGCGGCGATTGGATGCCATGGGTTTACCTCGTAGCAGAAACGTGACTGGCGAGTATGCAATGGCCTCGCATGAATGAACGAGAAAGAGTTGTGGTCGCCGGCCAGACACGCTCTTCACGAACCGCTGCACGTCCCAACCGCGAAGCTGCACCTCCCAGAACGACTCTCCGTGAGTCACCAAGGAGCCCAGAACGATGAGCAGCAGCACCGACCACGACATCAAGGTCCTCAACACCCTGATCGAGACGACGATCGACAGCGCCGAGGGTTATGGCGAAGCTGCCAAGGATGCGGAAAACACCCGTTATGCCGCCCTGTTCCAGCAGCGCGCCGCCGAGCGGCGCCAGGTCGCCCAGCGCCTGCAGCAGCAGGTCCGTTCGCTCGGCGGCAATCCGGAAGACGACGGCACCGTGCTCGCCAAGGCCCACCGCATGTTCGTGGAACTGCGGGCGAAGATGAGCTCGAAGGACGACACCGCCATCGTCGACGAAGTCGAGCGTGGCGAGGACCATATCAAGCACAAGTACGAAGATGCGCTGAAGGACAACGACGTCAGCGCAGGCACGCGCTCGGCGATCAACGAAGCGTATGTTTCGGTGAAGACCGGGCATGACCAGATGCGCGATCTGAAGCATTCGTTGCACGGGACGCACTGATAGGCGCGTCTCGAACAGGGAAGTCACACGAAGAGTGAGTGCGCCCAGGAGTTGGACTCACGTCCGGCTTCTGGGCTTTTTTGTGCTCCGACCTACCAGTTTCCAGCACGGCTGGATTATGAGTTTGCCGGCCTGATCCCCGGCATCCAATTTCAGATTGATGATCAGGTTACAGAAGCGGTCGCTCTCGCGGCAGGGCATCAGGCTGACGGTCGGATCCAAGGAGGACACCAAGCCTCTTCTTGCCCGACCGCGATGCAACCTCGCTCAAGATGAAACGGCACCACCCTTAGCTGCAGTAGAGAGGAGTAGGCGAACGCTGGCAACGGGCGATCGAATCGGGCTGTTGATGGGTAGATCAGCAACATCTCTCCCGCGGCGGGTAGGTAACGATGACCATAGGCGAACAGCTGATAGAAGTCAGATTGGCTGAGCCCATATTTATCCTTATTGCCACCCACGGACTGGTCGAGCAGCTTCCATTTGGTGTCCAGCACCCAGGTTTGCTCGCCCCGTTTGATGAGGAAGTCGGGCTTGAGCTGGAACCATTGCTGATTGTCGTGACCGCACAGGTACTGATTGGATACCTGCGTCTTGAGCGTTGCGTCCGGTGGAAGCGTCCTTCGTAGACAGGCTTCAACATAGCGCTCGAAGATCTTTTCCATCGGGAAAAGCAAGCTGGTGCCATGCCACTCCCCTAATACCGACAACGGGGTCTGTTCGCCGAGAATCAGGGCGCACCACGGGCGTGCAGGCTCGTAGTGCGCCAGCAAACGATCACGGCGCCAATGGCGGAAGTCGTCGTTGACGTTGCGGCTGCGTGGCACCGGTGCGAGCAGGGTCGCCAGCTCGTGAGCTAGACGCCAATTATCGGCGTCGCGGGTAAACCTGCAGACACGATCCAGCGCCAGACACAACAGCCGATTCTCGGGGCGGTCCGCGTCAAACACGTCGTGCTCGACCTGGAAGAAGTGGTCGCGTCCAGGCGGCTGGCGGAGCTGGCGCGGGACCTCCAACCGGCCGCGCAAAAAGCGCTGCTCCTCTTGTACGCGGTGGTAGTCAAAACGCAGGCCGCGTCTTGCCAGCCGGTCTAGCGCCTCCAGGAACTGACGCATCACCCATTCGGTTAGCGGCGCATCGAAGGTCTGGATATCGGTCGGCGACGTCTTACGGGCAGGCACCTCCAGGCAGCGAGCCAGCATTTTGCGCAGCAGCCGACGCGCCGCGCCCCTGTTGTCGCCATGCTCCACTGTTTTTGGCAGGACCTCGATGCGCGTACCGCAGGGTGTTTCGATCACCCCAACATAGCTGTCCAGCCGCAACCATCGGCGGTCGTCCACCTGCACCAGAGCGGCACCCGACTTTTGCAGTCGAGCACTTTCCTGGCACAGCCAATCAAACGCTGATTCCGGCACACGGGCGATGTCGAGGGATTCGTCGGTGACGGCGGACGTGGTTAGCCGAGCGTATTCCCTGACGACGACGGGCTCGCGCACCTGTTCAGACCTTGCCTACGCCGAGAATGCCCAGATAGCTCTGCGGTCTGCCGAAGGCGTCTTCGTTCATCCGCCATGCCTTGGCTTCCTGCGCCACCTGACCGGTGTCGCCAAATAACGAGTCCATGGAATAAGCGGCGGGCACGACGAAACGGAATCGCTCGTTTTTGCGATGATCGTTCAGTACCCACGCAATGCGCTGCCAGTCCTCGAAGAAGTATTCCTGAAGCAACGGGATGATCTGCTGACGGAAGATGCTCGACAGCCTCGACAGGTCGTTGCTATTCTCGAGTGACATGAAATAGGCATGGCCAAGCTGATGGTCGCGATCGAGCAAGACCTCGATACGGCGGTTCATCGTCTCAAGTACAGCCGAAATGTCGATCCCGGCCACTTTGATGCCAGTCAGCTTGTCCGGCCTAGGGGGCATCTCCACAAAGTCGAAGCGTCGACGAAGCGCTATGTCGAGGCCGGCCAATGAACGGTCTGCCGTATTCATGGTGCCGATCAGGTACACGTTGTCCGGCACGCTGAATGGATCTTTCGAGTAGGGCAGCAGTACCTCCAGCGCCTCGGCAGCACCTGAGCGCTTAGAGGGTTCAATCAGCGTGATCAGCTCGCCAAAGATTCGCGAGACGTTGCCTCGGTTAATCTCGTCGATGATCAATACACGTGGATGATCGGCGCCCGCCGCACCGTCCTCCGCTTTCAGCAGCGCGCGGAGCTTGTCATGGTTGATCGAGCCTGGGTGCAGTTCGTAAGTCGTTTTTTGTTGGAAGCGCTTTTCCATCAGCGCGCCGTAGGGTAGCGCGGGTTTATAGACACGAAGCCAGCGTACGGTTCGTGCCTGAGAGTAGTCGTCACCGTCGCGAGCGACCAAATGATAGTCGCCGGTAATCTCGCCAATGGCGCGGAACTTTAAGTTGCCTTCGCTGACGACGATGAGGTCGCCTCTCTTCATCTGGCGGACAAACGTGTTGATCGCCGTGATTGGATAGTCGCCAAGCGAGAGGGGATCTCCGGAGGCAGCAAACACCTTCTGGATATCTTCGCGGGACTGACAGTGAGAAAAGTCTGCGTTGTTGCCAAAGCCCATCAGGGCAAGGCCTTTCTCCATGCATTCCTCGTAGATGTGTCCCTCGGTGCTCGAGTCGCCCAACGAAAACTTCCAGATGCGCCGACCCGAAAGTTCCAGTGAGGCGTCATCGCTCCTGCGTACCAATCGGGTGCGTGCCGACTCACAGAGCTCCTTGAAGACACCGTCCTCCACGTCATAGCGGACCTGCCTGGTGTCCGGATCGGAACTGGCGCTCAAGCCCTCAACGAAGTTTTCATAGCTGAAGCTCTGGTGGAAGGTGACGAACTGCACAAGGCCTTCCTTTGCCAGTTCGTCGTAGCGCTGCTTGAGCGCCTTCCGGCGCTCGTCGCTTTCGTCATCGCCCAACTGCAAGAGAAATGAAGGGTCGAGGATCTCCAGAGCCTTCTCGATGGCCTGGTAGGTCTTTCCCGTCCCCGGCGGTCCGAAAAGGATCTGATTCAAAGGGGGGCGCTCGGCGGCGGCCTCCTTCGCCGATGCCGGAGCGGAGGTTGTTGCTGCCGGTGCCGCCGGACCGGCTGGATGGGCCGCCACCTTGGAAAGCAAAAGGTAGGTCCCCTCGCCGTCCTGGGTAACAGTGATGACGTCCCCGGCCGCTGCACCAATGTCTTTGAAGTAGCTGCCCAGCCGGTGACGCAGACGACCGCTGCCAGGGCTTGAGACGCGTATGTCGGTGTCGAACTCCAGGCCCGTGTCGGTGCGGAAGCGGGCCATGTCGGCGGCGGCGTCCTGCGTCTTGCCGCCGTACATGGTCTCCGGAAAGGGGGCGGAGATGAGATTGACTGGGAGATAGCCGTGCTTGATGGCTCCCTCGCTCAGCTTGACGACAAACGGTACATTGGCCACCCAGTCCTTCCAGAGCCGTTCGCTGAACGCGAAGATGCTTTCATCCATCTGGCGCAACTTTGCGAGGGATCGGTAGAGCTCAGCTTGAGGTGTCGTACTATCCGAAGCCGGCAGGCCGAGAAAGTGCAGAAGAGGTTTGCGCACGTATACGCAGGGGATGCTAGGGTTCTGCAGCGGCTGATAGTGAAAGGCGATCTTCCAGCGATAGGCCGCGCCGAGCGGGCTGCTGTCGATTTCGTCCAGTCGGCCGTCACGAGAAGCTTCAGCGACGGCTACCACATGTCCATGGATGGCCCGAAATGCCTCTTCGGGAGAGTTGCCGAATCGGCGGTACCAGCCGTAGTGGTCGTCGTAAGCCAAGGACGTGTCGCCCTCGCGCGCGCCAGTGTCCTTGCGGGAAAAGATTCCAAACTTGAAGGCGGAACCCCCGGCGATGCTGCCGTAATCAATAAGCCGGAACTCCAGCCAGTAGATGAAGCAGTCCTTGTCTCCCGCCGTGGTGTACTCGGCCAGGGTCATGTCCCGTAGCCGTTCCAGCGGCCACACCTGAAGAAACTCGCGCCACAAGATGTCGTCCGTGCTGAAGGCCATGGGTCACAGCTCCATTGTGGTTTGTTGCATCGTGCGAGGCGGGTGGCCGAGCGGAACGACATCGTTCTGGCGCATCCACCCGAGCCACTTGTGCAGCTCGGCAGGCGCGAAGCGCTGCTTGCTGGCATGCCAGTGCTCGCGTACCTCTTTGACGATCCAGTCATCGTCCGCAATGTGGCCGTCGAGCAGGGCGTCGTTCCAAGCGGCGAAAAGCGTGGCGATGATCTCCACCTGTTCGGTCTTCAAACCACCCAGGAGCTCGATCAGGCGATCCATCTCAGCGCGTACTGGACCGAGCACAGCGATACCTTCCTCCACCAACGCATCGAGCGCTTTGCCCGGTTGGTAGCTCACCTTCTCCTTGCCGGACGCGAGCTTTTCGAAGCGATGGGTGTACCAGCCAGCAGCCTCGGCCTGCTTCTCTAGCTCGTAGATGCCGGTGTCCAAGGGGCCGGCGGCCTCGCGCATGAAGCGACCGCCCAGTTTCATACCAAGACGGGCCTCGGCAAGAAAGAGGTACTTCATGTGCGCGGTGCGGCCGAAGTTGCGCTTGGACGCGAGGCGAGAGATCACGTAACCGCTCACCGCCGCGCGCGGATACTCGCTGCGCACCATGGCGACAGGGGCAAGCGCCTTTTGCAGCAGAGCGTCGAGCAGGCGGAGGCGGGTCGTTTCGCCGGTAGCGAGGCTGTTCTCAAGTTGGTCGCACAGCGCCATGAGTTCATCAACTTTCGAAACTATTCGTTGTTGCTCTGCGAGCGGAGGGAGAGGAATTGGGAGCGAAACAAGGATCCCTTGGTTGATCTTTGGCATCGTCGATTGCGCCCCAGATGCTCGGTGCGAAAAATAGCCTCTTGCAGGTGGTGCGACGCATGCAAGATGAATGAATCGAAGATTTACCAATTTGTTTATTCTTACCCTGATAATTAAGTCTGGAAACACAAACGCTTGCGGCGGGCCATCGTAGATCGCAGCAATGCCAACGTAATCTCGGGTATTGCCTCGCTGAAAAAGTAGGTCTCCTTCCCTCAGCCAGTATTCACTGTCAGCCGAAAAACTCCCTTCCACATGCTTGAACTGCGTCCTATCAAAAGTTCCGCGAGTTGTGGCGGTAAGAGTTATAGCTTTCGTCGCACCCAGCGTTTTCGTCGGCTTGGGAGATATTCCATTTTGTGGGCCGGACGTTGTTAGCGCCCCTAGACGACACCAAGACCACGACGCCGGAATTTCATACGGATACGCATCATCATCGGCTGGCAACGCGAGCCTGCTTTTGCGCCCCGTTGCTTTGATAAGCTCGACTAATTCTAAGGCGAGGCTTTCCGAAGCAAACTGCCGTACGAGCTTGCCGCGGACGGCGAGGTTGAGGATGGTTTGGCGGAGCTGCCTAATCTGGTCGGAGCGGGTGGTGAGGGCGGGGAGAGCGTCGAGGGCGAAGCGAGCGTCGGCGGCGAAGGTGTTGGGATCGGTGGTGTTGAGGCGGGTCAGGCTGGCCGCCGCAAGTCGGTCGCGAGTGGCCTCGCGCTGAGCCCGCGCCGCTTCCAACTGGTCGCACAGCCCCATCAGCTCATCGACCTTCGTGACGATGCGAAGCTGTTCTTCAAGTGGTGGCAGCGGTAAGGGTAAAGATTCTAGGGTGCCCTTCGTGACGTGCTGAAGCCCCACACCTCCCTGTGCTTGACTAATCAGCAGGTCAAGTTGGCTGTTGATAGCTAAGCGAAGGAACTCCTTCGCGTAGACTTCTCCAACCTGGACGCAGCGAAAGATATGCTGATTCAACGCAGCGGTACCACGCTTCCAGATGAAGGCGCCAAACGAGGTGCCAGGCGTTCCCGACCAGCTAATAAGAAACTCGCCTGCGTGAATCAGGTGACGCGAATCGACGGAGCTGGGGTCGCAGTAATTGTATGGCGCGCTTGGATTGTTCAGATTTTGGATCCGTACAATGGGGAGCCCTTCGTCAATCCAATCGGTCGACTTAAAAGCACGCCCATTGAACATCTGCAATACCTCACCCAAGCGAACTATTGCCCATCGCGGAGGTACCGGTAGCTGCCTTATGATGCTCCCCGGCGTACCAAACAGCTTTTTTGAATTGGATATCTTTTGGGCTCGCTTGGCGTTTTCTACAGCTAGTCGCCCCAGTGCGCCGGCCACGGATTCGCCGGCCTTTTGAGTCCCGAGCCTTCCGCGCACCGCCAAATCCACTACCAGCCGACGGAGCTTTGCGATCGCATTTGGCGCATCCGCAATCCGCGCGTAGTGAGCCAACAAACCTTCTACATTCATCGCGCCAGCGCCTCAGCCAGAATCGCCTTGAGCTGATCGCGCAACCGCGCCGTCTCCGCTTCGACCGCATCCAGTTCGGCGAGCAGGGCTTCCGGGTCCCCGTGGTCCTCGAACTCGGCATGCGGATTCTTGATGTCGAGGTTGTAGCCGCGGGCTTTGACTTCCTCCGCCGTGACCTTCCACGCCTGCGGGTTTTCGAAACGGCCTTCGCGGCTGGCGCCGCCCCACCAATCAACGCAGTCCTGTAGGTGCTCGATCTTGATTGGCCGGGTCATTGAGTAGGCCTTCTGGCCTTCGGGCACGCGGTGCTCGTAGTACCAGATGTCCTGCGTGGGACTACCTTTTTCGAAGAAAAGCAGGTTGGTGCCGATGCTGGCGTAGGGTTTGAACACGCTGTTGGGCAGCCGCACGATGGTGTGCAGGTTGCACTCTTCCAGCAGGTGCTCCTTGAGCCGCGTCTTTACGCCTTCGCCGAACAACGAGCCATCGGGTAGCACGATGGCAGCGCGACCGTTCGTCTTGAGCAGACGGATAAACAGCGCCAGGAATAGGTCGGCGGTTTCCTTGGTGCGGAAGTGCGGGGGGAAGTTGGACTCGATACCGTCCTCTTCCTTGCCACCGAAGGGTGGGTTGGCGAGAATGATGTCGACGCGCTCTTTCTTCTCCCAGCTTATGTAGGGCCGGGCCAGAGTGTTGTCGTGCAGCACGAAGCTGGGGTCCTCGATGCCATGCAGCAGCATGTTGGTGACGCAGAGCATGTGCGGGAGCGGCTTCTTTTCGACCGCGCGTAGGCCGGCCTGTAGCGCCTTCTCGTCGGCGACGGTTTTCACGTAGCGGTCGCGCATGTGACGTATGGCGCAGGTGAGAAAGCCGCCGGTGCCGCAGGCCGGGTCGAACAGCTTTTCGCCGGGGCGTGGGTCGATGCGGTCGACCATGAAGGCTGTGACCGCGCGTGGCGTGTAGTACTCGCCAGCATTGCCCGCGCTCTGCAAGTCATTGAGCAATTGCTCGTACACCTCGCCGAAGTGCTTGCGCTCGGCCAGATCGTTGAAGTCCACGGTGTTGATCTTGTTGATCACCTGACGCATCAGGTGGCCAGACTTCATGTAATTATGGGCATCCTCGAACACCTCACGTATGACTCGTGCGCGATTGGCTTGTTTGCCCCGCGCTGGTATGTCCTTGAGCGAGGGGAACAGGTCGTTGTTGACAAAGGTCATCAGCGCCTCGCCTGTGTCACCTTCGGGATTGGAAGCCCAGGTGCGCCACTGCAGGCGTGGCGGAATCGGCGATTTGTAGTCGTCCTGCATCAACTCCAGCTGCTGATCCTGGTCGTCGATGATCTTAAGAAAGAACATCCAACATAGCTGGGAAAGGCGCTGGGCATCGCCATCGACGCCGGCATCCTGGCGCATGAGATCCTGGATGGACTTGACAGTGGTGCGGATTGACATGGGTTACGCGGATTCCTGTTGTGTCTCGCTGGCGTAAAGCGCGTTCTGCAGCTCGTGCACGGCGTGCTCGAAGCCGGCCTTGCCGCCGAAGGGTTTGATGAGCTGGATGGGCGTGCCCATCGTGTTGAAGGGTGGGACCTCCAGAACCCGCACATTATCCATATCGGCGACCACGCCTTCATCCCGGTATTTGTCGAGCAGTGCTTCCAGCACCACGCGTGCCTGGGGGCCGTACTTGGTGAACACGTCGCGCTTGGTCACATTGTTAGCGCGCTCGCGGCGACTGAGTGGAGGCTGGTCGAAGGCTATGTGGCAAATCAGGTCGAATGGGTCCAGATCCTTGCCGACTTCTTCCTGCAGTGGCTCCAGCAGCAGACCTTCTTCGGCCAGCTCGGCGATGACCGACTCCTTGCGTTCGGCTTCGCGCCAGCGACGCAAAAAGGCGTCCAGGCTGGTGAAGTGGCGGCGGATAGTGTTGCGGCTGTAGTCCCTAAGGGACTCGGTAACCAACTTTCCGAAGTCGTCGAGGTATTCCACGCGCTCCAGCACCACAGTGACCGGGCGTTGCCTGACGTAGTACTTGCGCGGTGGGTCCTCTCTGGTACCGGGAGGCGGCACTTCGGGCGTTGGCTGGTCGACGATGGTTTCTTCGTCGGTGGGCCTCGGTGGCAACGGCATGCCTTCGTCATCAAGCGGGACATCGTCGGGCGGCACCGGCGGATCGTATTCGGTGGGTTGGTAGATCTGCACCGGCTCGCCATCGAAATCGGGATCGGCGAAATGGTTGGTAGCCTTTCGGAAATCCACCAGAGTGAAGTAGTACTTGTGGGTGTCCTCATGCACGCGGGTGCCACGCCCGACGATTTGTTTGAACTCGGTCATGGAGCCGACTTCGCGGTCCAGCACGATCAGGCGGCAGGTCTGCGCGTCCACGCCGGTGGAGAGCAAACGCGAGGTAGTCACGATGACCGGATAGGTGGACTCCGGATCGATGAAGTTGCCGAGCTGGGCGGTGCCCTCGCTATCGTCGCCGGTGACACGCATGACATAGCGGGCGTTCTGCTGCACCAGGTCGGCGTTCTCGTTGATCAGCGCCTGGCGCATGCGCGCGGCGTGCTCGGTGTCGACGCAGAACACGATGGTTTTCTGGAAGCGGTCGCCGCTCTGCTTGAGGTAGTCGGAGATCCACTTCGCCACGCGCTGGGTGCGCTCGTCGATCACCAGGGTCCGATCGAAGTCCCTCTCGTTGTAGAGCCGGTCGTCGATGAGATAGCCATGCTTGTCGGTCTCGCCCGCCTTGGGCCGGTAGCCCTGCACATCGACATCCAGATGCACTTTGATGACCTTGTACGGCGCGAGAAAGCCGTCACTGATGCCTTGCTTGAGCGAGTAGGTGTACACCGGCTCGCCGAAGTAGTGGATGTTTGAGACGTATTCGGTCTCCTTCGGCGTGGCGGTAAGGCCGATCTGGGTGGCATTGCCAAAGTACTCCAGAATTTCGCGCCAGGCAGAATCCTCTGCGGCGCTGCCGCGGTGGCACTCGTCGATGACGATCAGGTCGAAAAAGTCCGGGGAGAACTCGCGGAACAGCTTCTGCCGTTCTTCCGGTCCGGTGATGGCTTGGTACAAGCCCAAATAAATTTCGTACGCGGGATCGATTCGGCGCTTCTTGTCCAGCGCCAGGGTGAGCTCGACCTCACTACCGTCCGCGCGCTCGATGGTCTTGCTGGCGGTGCTCAGCTTTGCCATGGCCGGCCCGAACGGGCGGAAGTCGTTGACCATGGTCTGGTCGACCAGCACATTGCGGTCGGCAAGGAACAAGATGCGTTTCTTCTGCCCGGCTTTCCACAGCCGCCAGATAATCTGAAAGGCGGTATAGGTCTTACCAGTGCCAGTGGCCATGACCAGCAGGATCCGGTTCTGCCCCTTGGCGATGGCCTCGACGGCTGCGTTGATGGCATTGCGCTGGTAGTAGCGAGGCTCCTTGCCGCTACCGTCTTCGTAATATGCCTGGAGAATGGTGCTCTCTTCGTCCGGTGCCAGTCCTTTCCAGGCGCGGTAGCGATTCCATAGCTCGGTGGGACTCGGAAAGTCGCCCATTGCCAGCGACTGCTCGGGCTGTGCCGATACGCCACTGCGGTCGTGGAAAACGAAACCCTTACCGTTGGACGAAAACACATAGGGGATGTCAAGCGTTTCGGCATAGCCCAAGGCCTGTTGTATGCCGTCGCCGACGGCATGAGAGTGGTCCTTGGCCTCGATAAGCGCCAGCGGCAGGTGCTTGTAGTAGAGGACGTAATCGGCTCGCTTGGCCTTGCCGCGAGTAACCAGCCTGCCCCGCACGATGATGCGGCCCTTGGTGAAGCTGACCTCCTCTCGGATCTGCGTCTGCACATCCCAACCGGCGGCTATGAGTGCCGGCGTGATGAACTTCGTGCAGATATCGCGTTCGCTAAGTTTCGCCTCTGTAGCCACTGCTGAGCCCCTGAATACCCCTCAGAGAAAGAGGCGGTTCCGAGAGCTTAACAAACAGCTACCTTCCCTTGCTGCGGGAGCCACACCGGGCTTTGACGCGATTGAATTACGTGCAACGTTCATTCTGGAAAAGAAAAACCCCCGACAAATCGGGGGTTTGCAAGCTAAAACCGTACAAGGACAGTTTAACGTATGGCCTAGAACGGAATATCGTCATCGTCGAAGCCTTCGTTGGCCGGAGGCACCGAACGCTGCGGCGCATTGCCGCCGCGCGGCTGCTCATAGTCGTCGCCACCGCGCGAGCCGCCCGCATAGCCGCTGCGCTGCTGGCCGCCACCGCTGCTCCAGTTGCCGCCGCCACCGGCCGCCTGGCCGCCGCGCGCCTGCTGGGGACGTGCGCCGCCCTGGGCGCCACCGAACCCGCCACCCTCACCGCCGCCCTGGCCACCGAGCATCTGCATTTCGTTCGCGATGATGTCGGTCGAGTAGCGCTCGATACCGTCCTTGTCGGTGTACTTGTCCGTCCGTAGCGAGCCCTCGATGTAGACCTGGCGGCCCTTCTTGAGGTATTCGCCCGCGATTTCCGCAAGCTTGCCGAACAGCTTCACGCGGTGCCACTCGGTGCGTTCCTGCTTTTCGCCCGACTGCTTGTCGGTCCAGTTTTCCGACGTGGCGATGCGCAAGGACGTGATCGCCGTGCCGCTGCCGGTGTAGCGGGTTTCCGGGTCCGCGCCGAGGTTGCCGACGATGATGACCTTGTTGATGCCGCGTGCCATGGATTTACCTCGTGTGCGTGTACCCGCCCATCATAGCGGGACGGACCGTGTAGTTTCGTCGAAGGCCAGGCGGCTGGCAAACCAGGCGCCGGATGCCGCCGCATAGGCCGTCAGCCCTCATTCCCAACGAATCTGGATCTGGGCCGTGGCCCCCGCGCTGCCCGACCGCAGGCCGCCGACGCGGACGTAGCGGGCTCGGAAGCCCAGTTCCGGAACGCCGCTGCTCCAGGCGAATTGAACCGGGGTCGTCCCATCGGGAGGAAGGGCCTGTCCGCCCGCGGATTGCATCTCGATGACGACGCCCCTCGCGTCGCCGACCGGGGCGATATAACGAGGATTGGGCGCATAAGGCGTAGCCCGGAGCGTGACCGACGCCCTCGTCGCCCCGACGCACCCCGTGCCCGTGAAGTGGGAACGGCGCCAGCGGCTGACCGAGCCCACCGATGCGAGTTCGCTGGCGGTCACCGTGCCTAGGTCGATGCGAATGCGGTCGGACACGAGGCTGCAGGACGGGGTGACGGCCCCGCGAACCTGGAAAGCGAGACGGTCGTCGGCGCGAATAGCCGGGCATGCGAGCAGCCATGCGGCGACTAAGACTTTCATCCTGTTCATTCACATACTCCCGTGAGTCCCGGATCGCCGGTGGCGGTTGGTTCGCTGGCCTGGACGCGGAGGACGCATTGGCCAGCCCCTTCGCTGGACCAGCGCACGGTCCACTGGCCGCTGGTGTGCTCGCTCCGCAGGAAGATCCGCCCTCCCTGGCCGACGAGTCCTGCCGAGCGATCGGCCGCATCCACCACTTCGGCTCCGAAAGGCAGCGGACGGCCGTCCGCGAGGCGGCCCGACACGAGGAAGGTCTTCGCCAGTTCCGTCTCGAAGGTCGCGAGAACGACGGCACCGGCCGTGGGAGCCACACGGCGATGGGTCGAAAGGAACCCGACGTCGAGGGACGTACCGGCCGGGTCGAGATCGATGGCGTTCCAGCGATAAGGCGTCACATAAGGGACGACCGCATAGCCGCGCCGGCCGATCCGGACGCCCGTGCCTCCCGTGACGCCGGCGCCATGCGCGCCGCCGGCCTGAACCAGCGCGACCGCGTCTCCCAGCCGTTGGGCCATCGTGACGCCGCCGCGATGGATGACGAGGCCACCCGACGCGGAGACCGAAGCGGCCTGCGTCCCGGGCGAGCGATCGATCGCCGCGCTGAACTCGCCCGCTGCCGTGCGCTGCGAGAGCGAGGCGTCGATACGGCTACCCTGGCTGCGACTCCTCCCGACCGCGACGCCGTACTGCGTCGTGGCCTCTTCCCCGGCATGCCCATGCAGGGCCAGGCGTCCTCCGCTGGCGTGGGCGCCGCCTAGGATCGTCGCGTGCACCCTTGGGGCGGCAGCCGCGAGACCGAGCGGCATGGACAGCGACAATTGCCCTGACATGTCACTGTCGCTGCCGGCGAAGCCGTGCCGGCGCGACCGCCTCAATGTGAGGTCCATGCTCAGCAGCCCCCACGCGCGAGCCCACGACAGCGCCTGCTCCAACGCGCCGCCGTGGCCGCGGCCATAGGCGAGGTGCGAAGCGTTCAGCCCGAGGCTGCCCTGGCTGCCCAGATCCCGCTGTACGAGCACGTCGACCCGCCGCACCGGCCCGCTCCACGCTCTTGCCCGATCGCGACCGCGCTCGCGGCCGTGCGCGACGCCAAGCGACACGAGCGTTCCTTCGGCCCACAGCTTGCCGTGCCGGGCACGCCAGAGCATGGCACCCGAACGGGCACGGGTGACATCGAGCGAGAACGCCCCCGCCAGGCTGGCGATCGCCGCACCGACCATTACGGAACGTTCTCCGCGCGACAGCCGCCCGCCGGCATAAGCCGTGGCATCTCCTGGAAAGCCGTGCCGCCAGCTGGCCTGGACGATGCCCGGGGAACCCGCGCTGAGCGCATAGGCCGTACGTCCTTCGCGCAGGAGTTCGGGCACGGGAAAGAAGGGCACCCGGAACGTCCGATGGTGTCCGTGCTCTTCGATGTCGACCTCGATGTCGCCGCCGCGCCCCGCCGCGTACAGGTCGTCGATTTCGAACGGGCCAGGCGGTACGACGAGTTCGCGCAGCAGGATGCCGCCCTGCGTGATCCGGACGGTGGCGCGGGCCGCCGCCACGCCTTTCACTCTCGGCGCATAGCCGCTCAGCGCGTCGGCGGACATGCGCGCGTCGCTGGCGACCGAGACGCCGCGCAGCTGCACCGGTTCGAACATGTCGTCGGCGAGGGGAAAGGCTCCGATACGCAGCTGCGAACGCCACGCGGCCAACGGGCGGTCGAGGTAGGTATGCCGCGCGGTGTACTTCCTGCCGGCCCAGGAACCCGCGTGACGCAGACGCCATGCGCCGGCGTTGATCCCCGCATCCGCAGCGGCGTGGAACGAGTTGGAACTGCGATGAGCCGACGTCGCGCGGCGTGCGCTGGCGCGCCAGGCGAGGAGGCCTGCCGTCACGCCGCGATCCCACTGTGCGGGCGGCACCGCGCCTGACCTCCGGCGTGCCATGGCGGCTTGGGGCACCTCGATGTCGAGGCGCTGTTCGCTCACGTCGAAGCGCGCCGCCGCGGAATCGATGCGCCGCTCCAGCGGAGCACATGGGTCCTTGTCGCCGGTGGAAGGTACGGACGGGTCGAGGCCGTATACGATGAGTTCGTCGCGCCCGATGCAGGGCGTGGCGTCGGCGTGATCGTCCCTCGCCAGGAAGCGGACCGGCTTGCGCGCCTGCCACTCGCCGTTCATCCAGATGTCGACGTCGTAATGGCCCGGCAGCACGGGGTTGCCGCGAGCGAAGCGCGACATGTCGAGGGTGGCCGCCTCTTCCGCCGGGAGGAATGCGGGATCGAAGACGACCGCTGCGTCCTGCGCCTGGATCAAGCGGGACGCCATCAGCAGCCCTCCCGCGAACACATGGCAAGCGAGCCGCTTCGCGGCACTCCCGTACGGCATGGACACGCGCCCGCGGTCACGGCTCGACGGCCGCGGAGCCGGGGATCGCGGCGCCGAAATCGTTGATGGTCACGAAGGACACGTTCGCCTTCGCGATATCGCGGGCGGCATCGGGAAGCGCAAAGCGGGTGTACGCCCCCGGCCCGACCATGCCGCCACCCAGATCGGCCGCTGGAAGCGTGACGGCATTGAAGGAGACGTGGTAAGGCGAGGGATTGTCGACGCGCAACTGGCGCTTTCCGCCTTCGCGCTCGAGCGACCAGCGCAGGCTCGCAACGGCCCGTTCCGGCAGCACGGAAAGATCCTTCGGACGGTGGAACAACTTGAGCCGGTGACGGAACGCGAACTGCAGGATGTTCTTGCCCTCGGCATCGGCCGGCTTGGGCGGAATCTCGAGCACGTTCAACCAATACAGTTTTTCCTTGTCCTGCGGTGTGTCGCGGCCGACATGCACGATGCGCAGCGTATGCGCCTTGCCGGGGTCGATCCGGAAGACCGGCGGCGTGATCGCGAATGGCGCCCGCGCGGTGGTCGGCGAGGACGCTTCGTCGCCATCGTCGATCCAGGCCTGGACCAGGGCCGGTTCGCTTCCCTTGTTCTCCACTCGCAACGACACATCGCGTGCCTGCGCGGGAAACACCACGCGCGTGCCGGCAATGACGACGGCGGCGTGTGACACGGAGGTCCACGCGAGCAGAACGGCGGTGCCCACCGCCGATAGCGTTCGTAACATGCTGCCTTCCTTTGTGCGTTTCCGTGACCGGCCGGGCCCGCGGCCCGGCCGGCGCATCCCTGCGGGTTTATTCGTAGACGACCTGGAACCCGACCCGCGCGTTCGCCGCCCCCGGCGTGACTGTGTTGCCGGATCGGTAATAGCGCGCGATGAGGCCGATCTCCGCCTTGTTGCCGGCCACGACCACCACCTTGGAATCCTCCGTGAAGAGGTTGATCGGCACGCCGTCGTCATTGGCTATCTGGATCTGCACGCCGGTCGCCGCCGCGGCACCCTGGTCGACGTTCAGGCGGCCGGTAAGCCGGTCGAGCGACGGGCTGGCCGGGTCGAAGCGAACCTTCACCTTCGTATCGTTCTCGCATTCGGCGTTGCCGCCGACCTGGATCAGGAATCCACGATCGCCGTGGGTCTGGCCGACCTGGGCAAGCGCACCCGAACTGATGGTGTCGAGGGCGACGTTCTTCTTGACCCCTCCGGTGCCGGGCTGCTGGCCTTCCACATTGCAGGTGGTGGAGGTGATCCTTCCGGTGATGTCGATGCTGCCGTCGTTCGCGGCGGGGGCGGCCGGCGCGGCGGCAACAGCGGAAACGAACAGGCTCGCTGCGATGAATCTCTTGTGCATGGCGGCTTCCTTGGTTGGCGGGATACGCACGCCGACGAGTGGCGTGCGCAGCCAGTCTGGACACAGCCACGGCACTTCTTACATCAGTAAAATCTGAAAAATCGAGTGGGTACAGGCACTTTCGCGGGGGCCGCCGCGTCCATGGGGCGACTCGTGCCAACCTGTCCTGTAAGCGCCCAGCCAGTCGGCGAGCGCGCTATACACGTCGATATGGCCTGCCCAGCCCGTATAATGTTCACTGAATACGTCGAACGCGACCCGGTCCATGTCCTCCATCGCAGCCCGCTCCACCCCCCTCGATTTCGCCGGCGTCCGCGTGCTGGCGGCAGACGATATGAAGGAGGTCGATGCGCTCATCCGGCACCGTCTCTCGTCGGACGTGGTGCTCATCAATCGCATCGCCGACCACATCATCGCGGGTGGCGGCAAGCGGCTGCGGCCGATGCTCCACGTGCTTGCCGCACGGGCAGCGGGTTATGACGGCAAGGAACACGCCAAGCTCGCTGCGATCATCGAATTCATCCACACCTCGACCCTGCTGCACGACGACGTGGTGGACGAGTCGGACATGCGCCGCGGGCGCAAGACGGCGAACGCCCTCTGGGGCAATGCGGCCAGCGTGCTGGTCGGCGATTTCCTCTATTCGCGTTCGTTCCAGCTGATGGTGGAACTGGACGACATGCGGATCATGCGCATCCTCGCCGATACCACCAACACGATCGCCGAAGGCGAAGTGTTGCAGTTGCTGAACATCGGTAATGCCGATGTCGACGAACAAGCCTACCTCGCCGTGATCGAGCGCAAGACCGCCGTGCTGTTCGCCGCCGCCACCGAACTCGGCGGCGTGCTGGGCGGCCTGCCCGATGCGCAGGTCGCCGCGCTGCGCCGCTATGGCATGGAACTCGGCTACGCCTTCCAGATCGCGGACGATCTGCTCGACTACGTTTCGGACGCGGAAACCCTGGGCAAGAACATCGGCGACGACCTCGCCGAAGGCAAGCCGACCCTGCCGCTGATCTATGCCATGCAGGCGGCGGACGCGGAGCAGTTGAAGTCCCTCCGCCACGCGATCGAGCACGGCGGACTCGATTCGCTCGACCGCATCGTTGCCGCCATCCGCGACTCCGGTGCGCTGGAGCGCACTCACGAAAAAGCCGTGGCCCATGCCACGGCCGCACGCGAAGCCCTGGCGGAACTCGCGCCGTCGACCTTCCGCGACGCCCTCGCGGCGCTCGCCGACTACTCGGTCGAACGCCGCTTCTGAGGGTGCAGTAGCGCACTTTGCGCGCGCCGGGCTTTTCGCGAGCAGCAGGGCCTGTTGCTCATGGCCTCCAAAGATGTCGCGCGCGGGGCGCGCTCCTACAGCGGAAAGGGTCGATTCGCAGATCGCGTTGTAGGAGCGTGCTTGCGCGCGACAGACTTTCGCGCCAGTCCGCCGGCTGGCGCGCCAGCTTCAAGGCACGGCCTCAAAAGATGTCGCGCGCGTTGCGCGCTCCTACTGCCGCTTCGCGAAAGCTTCGGCCAGCCACGCGTGCATCGCGGCATAGGCGCGATGCGCGACCTTCGCGTCGTAGCGGCAGTTCCCGGTGGGCGCGGTCGCTTCTTTCTCGGTGAAGCAATGCACCGCGCCGCCGAACGTCTCCAGGGCCCAGTCTGCCTTCGCGGCGCGCATCTCCGCCTCGAACGCGGCGCGCTGTTCCATCGGCACGCCCTGGTCGTCGGCGCCACTGAGGGCCAGTACGCTGGCATGAATGTTCGAGGGAAGCTTCTCGTCCGTGGAGAGGATGCCGTGGAAGGTGACCACGGCCGCCAGGTCCGCGCCCTCGCGCGCCAGGTCGAGCACCGCGGAGCCGCCGAAGCAGAAGCCGATGGCGCCCAGCTTCGTCATGTCGATCGGCGCGCTCTTCGCCTGCGCCTTCAGTTCGGCGAAGGCACGCGATACGCGCTGGCGCATGAGCTTGCGATCGGCGTACAGCGGCTTCACCGCGGCGCCTGCCTCGCCTTCGTTCGCCGGACGCTTGTCGCCTCCATACATGTCGGTCAGCAGGATGACGTAATCCTTGCCGGCAATTTCCTTCGCCTTGGCTACTGCCATGTCGTTCACGCCGAACCAGTTCGGCACCATGACCAGGCCGGGCCTCTTGGCCGTGACCGCGTCGTCGTAGACCAGGAAGCTCTTGTAGGTCACTCCGTTATCGGTCCACTGCACCGGCTTGGCGACCATCGCCGCCGCGGCGGCACCCACGTGAGCGAAAAACAGCAAGGACAGGACGAGCAGCGAACGGCGCATCGGCGTGACTCCGGCGGAGGGGTTTGACCCGCATTATGCGTAGGAGCGCACCTTGTGCGCGACAGCTTGTCGCCCAGGAGCTCCAGGCCCTGTTGCCCTCACGCGAAAAGCTCAGCGCGCACAAGGTGCGCTCCTACAGAAGTCTGCGCTACGGTCAGAGGCCGGCGGCGTGGCGGGCGATGCGGCGTTTCAACGGTCCGAAGACATCGAGCAGGCGCACGCCGGCGGCGCGTGCGGCGACCAGGGGCGCCGCCTGCCACGCGTAGATGCGCGCCAGCGCGTCGAACGACCACGCGTCGAGTCCGTCCGCGCTGCGCCGGCGACGCGCGTAGCGGCGCAGGACGTGGGCAGCGGTGATGTCGCGCCCGGCGTCGCGTGCGTCCCGCAAGGTGTCGCGCAGTTCGGCGACGTCGCGCAGACCCAGGTTCACGCCCTGCCCGGCCAGCGGGTGGACGGCATGCGCGGCATCGCCCAGGAGCACGAGCCGGTCGGCCTCATAACGGTCGGCGAGCTTCAGTCGCAGCGGGAAGGCGGCACGGCGAGTCGCCGCCCCAATGGGGCCGAGCCGGAAATCGCTGGCGACGCCGAGCGCTTC
The DNA here is from genome assembly GCF_056755555.1 of Luteibacter sp. SVR4-7G. Lineage (NCBI taxonomy): Bacteria > Pseudomonadati > Pseudomonadota > Gammaproteobacteria > Lysobacterales > Rhodanobacteraceae > Luteibacter > Luteibacter sp. SVR4-7G. Next base: position 102,085 of record NZ_JBPGXO010000003.1, read on the forward strand.
GCGAAAACCGTCGTCGTCGAGCGCGAGGATGCGTTGCGCCTCCGCATCGGGCAGCGACCATACGATCGAACTGCGCCCATCGGCCAGCGGCAACATGGCTAACGGACCGGTCGGAAGGAAGCGCTGCCAGGCCGTACGTTCATGCGGTCGCGCCGTTTCGACATGGGCGACCACGGCGCGCTGGGCGTAGTCGCGCCCATGCGTGCCGATGCCCACCATCTCGCGCAACGGCGATTCGGCACCGTCGGCAGCGACGACCAGGCGGGCGGCCAGCACCTCGCCGTCGGCGAGCTCGAGCTGGGCCCGGTCATCGCGTTGCGACAGCGCCACCACCTGGGCGGGAACGATGCGGCGGACGCCGGCATCTTCGAGCGCATGCCACAGGGAGGCCTGCACGAGCGAGTTCTCGACGATGTAGCCGAGCACGTCCCGGCCTTCGTCGGCGGCGTCGAAGCGGATCGTGGCGCCGCTTTCGGCGTCCCATACCACCATCCGGTCATAGCCGGAGGCGCGGGCGGAACGGATGGCCTGCCAGACGCCCAACTGATCCAGCAGTGCAATCGACGACGGAGCGAGACCGACGACCCGCAGGTCCACTTCCGCGGCGACCGCCCAGGGCGCGGGCTCGCGCGCATCGACGAGGGCAACCGAGAATCCGGTACGTGCGAGGGCCAGCGCCGCGGCGGCGCCGACCATGCCGCCACCGACCACCGCCACGTCGAGCAGGTTGCCGCGGCGATTCATGGCGTTTTCTCCCTGACGGCCAGGGGTGCGTTGGGACGGAAGCCCATGCCGCGACGGCTGAAGGCATGCCGCAGCGGCGGCACGCGGTCGAGCGCCAGCATGGCCAGCGAGCGCAACGGGCCGAGCAGGGGCTGGTCCATGCAGGCCAGGCGCACGAGGCCGTGGCTCATGGCCATCGTACCTTCGCGATCCGGCATGCGGCGGCGGACGTATTCCGCGAGCACGGCGGGATCGCCCGGATCGGTGGCGGCGGTCGCCAGTTCGGCCAGGGTGAGCGCGTCGCGCAGGCCCAGGTTGAAGCCCTGCGCACCGATCGGGTGGACGGTTTGTGCCGCATTGCCGACGAGCACTGCCCGCGAGGCCGTCAGCGATTCCGCTGCGACGCGGCGGATCGGGTAAGGCACCCGCTTGCCCGGCCGGCTCAGACGGCCGAGGCGCCAGCCGAAGCGTTCCTGCACGAGTGCGAGATACGCGGCATCGTCCATGGCGGCCACCTCCGCAGCCCGTGCCGCGTCTACCGTGAGGATCGCGCCGACACGCCGCTCGGCAAGCGGCAGCACGGCCACCGGACCTTCGTCGGTGAAGCGCTCGAAGGCGCGTCCCCGCGGATCGCGCTCAGGCACCATCGTGGTGACGAACAAGGCCTGCGCGTAATCGTGTTCGCGGGTGCCGATGCCAAGCTGCGTACGCACGCCCGAGGCCGTGCCGTCGGCGCCGACCAGAAGAGGCGTCGTGAGCTGGCGACGCTCGTTGCCGCTCGCCACCGTCACCGTCCAACCGTTGGCTGCCGGTTCGATGTGCTCCACGCGAGCGGGCGCCATGCGGACGAGGTGCCGGCAGTTCTCCAGCCGCCGCAGCAGTGTCGCACCGAGCTCCCGGGCCGGCAACGTCCAGCCCAGCGCATCGACGCCTTCGCTGGCCGCGTCCATCCGCACGCTGCCGAAATCGCCTGCGCGGCTGGTATGGATGTGCAGGATCGGCGTCGCCCGCTGCCGGGCGAAATCCCAGACGCCAATGGCGTCCAGCCCGTTCACGGTCGCACGGGCAAGGGCGAGGTTGCGCTCGTCGTAGCTGGGTTGTTCGTCGACACGTGGCGCGGCGGCCTCGACCAGTACAGCGGGGAGGCCGGCGGCGTCGAGCGCGATGGCGAGGCTGGCGCCGACCAGGCCACCGCCGACGATGAGGATGGGTTCGGACTGGCTCATGCGCGAATGATACCTGCCTCCCGTTAGAATCCCGGGATGGGTAACCGACTTTCCAAGATCTATACGCGCACGGGCGACGACGGCAGCACGGGCCTGGGTGACGGCAGCCGTACCGGCAAGGATTCGCTTCGGGTCGCCGCCTACGGCACCGTGGACGAGCTGAACAGCGCCATCGGCATGGTCATCGCCGATCCCGGGCTGGGCGAGGACATCCGCGAGGCGCTGGCGCAGATCCAGCACGAGCTGTTCGACCTGGGCGGCGAGTTGTGCATTCCGGGCATGGCGATGATCCAGGCGAAGGACATCGACCGCCTCGAGGGGGTATTGGACGGTTTCAACGCCGATCTCCCGCCGCTGAAGGACTTCATCCTTCCAGGCGGCGGCATGGCGGCAGCGACCTGCCACCTCGCCCGCACGATCTGCCGGCGTGCCGAGCGGGAAGTGGTCGCCCTCGGGCGGACCGAAGAAGTCCGGCCCGAGGCCCAGCGCTACCTGAACCGCCTTTCAGACTTGCTCTTCGTGCTGGCCCGCGTGATCGCGCGGCGCAGCGGCCACGGCGAGGTGCTCTGGCAGCACGAACGCCGCCCGCGCGGCTGAGCCATACCGCTGCCCCTCCGGTGTAAGCTCGCCGGGGCTTCCAAGGAATCATGCTCATGGGCGACGTGCCATCGTGCGGTGGGGTTGGCGATTCTGCTAAGTTGGCGGCCTTTCGACCGGATAAGACCGAGCCCGTGACGACACGCATCAGCATCCTGCCTAAACGCCGCCTGCTGGCGACCGCCGTCGCCTTCATTGTGTCGGGCCAGGCTTTCGCGGCCCAGGCGCAAAGTGCGCCCACCCAGGGCGAGACCCGGGCCGTCGCGCCCGCCGCGCCGGTAGCCGCGGAAACCTGCCCGCTCGGTTCGTTCATCTGCCCGCCCCGTCCGGTCAGCTACGCCCAGTGCCGGCCGAACGCGATGCTCGATTTCTACGAGCCGTCGATCACCAAGGACACCTCGCTCCGCGAGACCGCGGTCACCGACATCCATTCGGGTCTCGACGACGGCAACACCGCGGGCGTCAAGGTGGAGAGCCCCGAGCCGAACGTGTACCACATGACCGGCGGCGTCCGGCTGGAACGCGCGGACCAGGTCTTGAGGGCGCAGGACGTCACTTACAACTCCGACTCCACAGCTTACGACGCCAAGGGCAACGTGAAGTACCAGGAAGCCGGCATGCTGGTCTCCGCCGACCGCATCACCGGTACCACTACGCCGAACCAGGGCGATGCGTACAACGTCCGTTACCAGCTCCTGCAATCGCGCGGCAATGGCGTCGCCGACCATGCGAAGGTGACGGACCCGCAGCACGGGCGCTTCACCCTCGCGACCTATTCCACCTGCGACGTCGGCAGCCGCATGTGGGAGTTCCGCGCGAAGACGATGAACCTCAACAAGGAAACGGGCGTCGGCGAAGCGCGCAGCGCGACCATGCGCTTCAAGGGCGTGCCGTTCATGTACCTGCCGTACTTCACCTTTCCGCTGGACGACCGGCGCAAGAGCGGCTTCCTTTATCCGACCTTCGGATCGAACAGCCGCTCGGGCATGTTCCTCAACCTGCCGTACTACCTGAACCTCGCGCCGAACTACGACGCGACGATCACGCCGGGCTATTACAGCGACCGCGGCTTCATGCTGGGCGCGGAATTCCGTTACCTGCTCCCGCGTTCCAACGGCACGTTCGACGTCCAGTACATGGCCCGCGACAAGGGACCTGACGACGACGAGAGCGGAACCAGCGACCGCGATGGCTCGAAGCAGCGCTACTTCGTGCACATCACGAACTCCACGGCGCTCGGCGACGGCTTCAGCTTCGCGGCCAACATCAACCGCGCGTCCGACAACCAGTATTTCCGCGACTTCAGCAACGACCTCTACCAGTCCGCCATCGGCATCCTCTCGTCGAGCGCCTACGTCACGAAGGGAGGCAAGTACTGGAGTGCCGCCCTGGGCGCGGACGACTACCAGAACGTCGATGCGGGCCTGCCGAACTACGTGGTGCCTTACCGCCGCTGGCCGCGTGCCACCTTCAATCTCGAGGCGCCGTGGACCGACTGGCTCGACGTCGGCATCGACAGCGAAGCGGTGGCCTTCCGCAAGGTCGATCGTGCCCCCGTGTCCGGGACGTTCCCCGGCCAGGTCGACGGCAACCGCCTGGACCTCGCGCCGTACCTCGCGGCCGAATTCTCGGGCGCCTCCTGGTTCGTCCGTCCGCGCATCGAGTACCGCTACACCGACTACCGCCTGGATTCGGACTACCAGCATTTCAACTACACGAAGCAGAGCCCGTCGCGGTCGGTGCCGATCGGCAGCCTCGACGCCGGACTGATCTTCGACCGTTCCACGAATCTGTTCGGGAACAACTACACGCAGACCCTCGAGCCGCGCCTGTACTACCTGTACGTGCCTTACCGGAACCAGAACGACCTTCCGACCTTCGACACCAACGAGATGTCGTTCGATTTCTGGCAGCTGTTCACGACCAACCGGTTCTCCGGCGCCGACCGCCAGATGGACGCGAACAACCTCACCGCGGCCCTCACCACCCGCCTGCTGGACGACAGCGGCGTGGAGCGCCTTTCCGCCAGCATCGGCCAGATCAAGTACTTCAGCGACCAGAAGGTGCAGATGCCGGGCGTGGCGCCGACCGACTTCACGAAGTCGAACTACGTCGCCCAGCTGGGCATCCAGCTCAACGACAAGTGGCGCCTGAACAGTTCCTACCAGTGGAACCCGAACAAGCGGCAAAGCCCTTTCCTGAACGACCAGGCCCAGGTGTACTTCCAGGGACGGGAAACCGACCTGGCCACCGTGCAGGTCCAGCGCCGGATCCAGGGCGACGGCATCTTCAATTTCTCGTACCGCTACCGCCGCAACGTGATGGAACAATTCGACACGTCCGTGGTCTTTCCCGTCTCGGAACGCTGGCGGGCGCTGGCGCGGTGGGTCTTCGCCCGGCGCGACGTCCTCCCGGTCACCTACAACGGCCTCACCTTCAGCGCGTTCACGTTCTCGCACCGGACACTGGAGGCCGCTGCCGGCGTGGAGTACGACAGCTGCTGCGTCGCCTTCCGCGTACTCGGCCGGCACTACGTACACGACTACCTGCGGAAGACCGACAACGCGGTCATGTTCGAGGTTGAATTCAAGGGCTTGGGCTCGCTCAACCCGCAATCGGGCGCCTACCTGCGCCGTGCTATCCTTGGCTATCAATAATGGGGCGCGCGCCCCGGGCTCCTTACTCGATGAAGCAGATCCTCGCCTACTCCCTGCTGGCCGCCTCGCTCCTGGTGGCCGTGCCTCCCGCCCAGGCCCAGCTGATCCCCTCGGCCCAGCCCTCGCCGGGCAGCATGAGCGTGGGTAACGGCTCGCTCGACCGCATCGTGGCGGTCGTGGAGGAGGACGTCATCCTGCAGAGCGAGCTGGACGAGGCCATCAACACCATCGTCCGCCAGTACGCATCCAACCCCGGCCAGCTGCCGCCCAAGGACGTCCTGGCCCGCCAGGTGCTCGACCGCCTCATCCTGATGCGCCTGCAGGTCCAGCGCGCGAACGACCAGGGCATCCGCGTGTCCGACCAGGACGTGGACCAGGCGGCCGGCAACGTGGCCCAGCAGAACAAGATGAGCCTCGACCAGCTGCGCGCTGCCGTGGAACAGGACGGCTTCAGCTATGCGGCCTTCCGCCAGCAGCTGTCGGACCAGATCATCGCGCAGAAGCTGCATGAGAGCGTGGTCCGCGACCAGGTGACGGTCACCGACGCGGAAGTGAACAACCTGCTCGCCAGTCCCACCTACAAGGCGGGCGAGGTCCACCTCGCGCACATCCAGGTCAGCACCCCGTCCGGCGGCGGCCCCAACGACATCGCGCAGGCACAGGCCAAGGCCGAGGAAGCCATCAAGGCCATCCAGGGCGGCATGGACTTCAACGCCGCGGCCATCCGTTATTCCGACGCGCCCGACGCGCTCGACGGCGGCGACCTCGGCTGGCGCCGCCTCGATGAGGTCCCGCCGGCGTTCGCCGACGCGGTGTCCTCGCTCAAGGCCGGCGAAACCACGCCCGCCCTGCGCGGTCCCACCGGCTTCCACATCCTGAAGCTCGTGGAGACCCGCCAGCCGGGCCGGCAGATCGTCACCGAATACCACGCCCGCCAGATCCTGATCAAACCCTCCGAGATCGTCACTCCGGAGCAGGCCGAGAAGAAGGCCCAGGACCTGTACACCCGCATCGTCGACAAGAAGGAAGACTTCGCCAAGCTGGCCAAGGACGAGTCCAAGGACACGACCACGGCGAACAACGGCGGCGACATGGGCTGGTTCGCGAAGGACGCATGGGGCCAGGCGATCGCCACGCAGATCGAACAGCTGAAGGACAACGAGGTGTCGCACCCCATTCAGACCGACGCCGGCTGGATCGTGCTGCAGCGCCTCGGCTCGCGCCAGAGCGACCTGACCGACCAGCTCCAGCGCGACCAGGCCCGCCAGGCCATCGGTAACCGCAAGGCCGACGAAGCCTACGAGAACTACCTGCGCGAACTGCGTTCGACCTCGTTCGTGGATATCCGCGTGCCGGAACTGAAGGATCCGGACGACAAGCAGGCTTCGGCCACTCCGTAATCCCCGATGGACGCGACCACCCTGCCACGGCTCGCCGTTACCGCCGGTGAGCCTGCCGGGGTGGGACCCGAGCTCATCGTCCGCCTCGCGGCCAGCGACATCGCCGCCGACCTCGTCGCCGTCACCGATCGCAACCTGTTGCTGCGTGCCGCGCGCGTCTGCGGCATCGAACTCGACCTCGTCGACGACGACGGCAAACGGACCACGGCGCGCCCGGCCGGCCGTCTCCGCGTCCGCCACCTGCCCCTCGGCGCCACCGAGACACCGGGCCAGCCTGACCCGCGCAATGCCCGGCATGTGCTGGAGATGCTCGCCACGGCCGCCGATGGCTGTGTCAGCGGCGACTTCGACGCGCTCGTCACCGGCCCGGTGCAGAAATCCAGCATCAACGAAGCCGGCATTCCCTTCAGCGGCCACACGGAATTCTTCGCCGAGCGGACCTCGGCGGAGGTGGTGATGATGCTCGCCAGCCCCGACCTGCGCGTTACGCTGGCCACTACCCATCTGCCGCTCTCGGCCGTACCGGCCGCGGTGACGCCGGCACGGCTCGAAGGCACGCTGCGGATCGTCGCGAGTGCCCTCGCGTCGCTGTTCGGCCTCGCCCGCCCGCGTATCGCCGTGCTCGGACTCAATCCGCATGCCGGCGAAGGCGGACACCTGGGCCGCGAGGAAATCGACACCATCATTCCCTTGCTGGAGCGGTTGCGCGCCGAGGGCATGGACCTGCTCGGTCCGCTCCCGGCCGACACCGCGTTCGTACCCGCCATGCGCGGGCGCTACGACGCCGTATTGGCGATGTACCACGACCAGGCGCTTCCGGTACTGAAGAGCGAAGCCTTCGACAGCACGGTCAACGTCACCCTCGGCCTTCCCTTCATCCGGACCTCGGTGGACCACGGTACCGCGCTGGACCTCGCCGGCACGGGCAAGGCCAATCCCGCCAGCCTGTTCGCGGCCGCGCGCCTGGCCATCGACTTCGTGAGGCACCGCCACCCGTCATGAACGCACGCCCCAAGAAAAGCTTCGGCCAGCACTTCCTGCACGAGAAGCGCTACATCGAGCGTATCGTTTCCTCGATCGCGCCGAAGGACGGCGATACGGTGGTCGAGATCGGCCCGGGCGAAGGCGCACTGACGATGCCGCTGCTTGCCGTGGCGAAGAAAATGACGGCGATCGAGCTGGATACCGACCTCATCCCCGGCCTGCAGGAGCGCGCCGCGCCGATCGGGGAACTGCGCATCGTTCATTCGGACGTGCTCAAGGTCGACTTCAGCGCGCTGGCGCGGGAACTCGGCGCCGAACGGCTGCGCATCGCCGGCAACCTGCCCTATTACATCTCCAGTCCCATCCTGTTCCATTGCGTGGAGCATGCGGCCGCCATCCAGGACATGCACTTCATGCTGCAGAAGGAAGTGGTGGACCGCATGGCCGCAGAGCCGGGAAGCAAGGTGTACGGGCGTCTCAGCGTGATGCTCCAGCTGGCGTGCCGGGTCACGCCGCTGTTCACCGTGCCGCCGGGGGCCTTCCGTCCGCCCCCGAAGGTGGACTCTGCCGTCGTGCGGCTGGTTCCGCTGCCCCCGGAGCACCTTCCCGCAGGCGATCCGGCCAAAATTCACGCCGTCGTGAAGGCGGCCTTCGCCATGCGCCGCAAGACCCTTTCGAACACGTTGAAGGGCATGGTCGACGAGGCCGCCATACGCCAAGCGGGCATCGATCCCCGCGCGCGTGCGGAGACCCTGGCGCCCGGGGACTTCGTGAAGCTCGCAAACATGATGTGAGCGTGTTTTAGGGCACACTTGCCCACCCCCTCCCCGTCCCCGACAATCCCAGCATGAATTCGAAATCCCCCTACACGATCGACGTGGAGGTCGAAACCCGCTTCGTTCCCGACCAATCGCAGCCGACGGATAACCGCTACGTGTTCGCCTACACGATCACGCTGCGCAATGCCGGAGACACTGGCGCGCAGTTGCTCACGCGCCACTGGGTCATCACGGATGCGAATGGCAAGGTCGAGGAAGTGCGCGGCGACGGCGTCGTCGGCGAACAGCCGTGGATGCGTCCGGGCGATTCGTTCGAGTACACGTCCGGGGCCGTGCTCGAGACGGCCGTCGGCACGATGGAAGGCAGCTACCGCATGGTGGCCGACGATGGCACGCACTTCGATGCGCCCATTCCCACATTCGTGCTATCGATACCCCGCACGCTCCACTAGGATCGGAACCATGGACTGCGCGCACGCCGGGAACGGCCACGAGGGAACCCTGATTCTGGAGCGACCGGACTGATGGCCGTCTACGCGATCGGCGACGTTCAAGGTTGCTACCCCGAACTCCAGCGCCTGCTGGACAAACTCCGGTTCGACCCGGCCGCCGACAAGCTCTGGTTCTGCGGCGACCTGGTGAACCGTGGCGGCGAGTCCCTCGCCACCTTGCGGCTCATCCACTCGTTGCGCGACCAGGCGGTCATCACGCTCGGCAACCATGACCTCTCGCTGCTGGCCATCGGTCAGCGGCGCGAGGATGCGCAGGCCCGGGTGAACCCCGAACTTCGCGAAGTGTTGTTCGCCGACGACGCCCCCGTGCTGCTCGAGTGGCTGCGCATGCAGAAGCTGCTGCACCACGACGAGGCACTGGGCTGGACGATGGTCCACGCGGGCCTGGCCCCCATCTGGACCCTGCGCCAGGCCCAGCGTGCCGCGCTGGAAGTGGAACGCGAACTCGGCGGCCCCCGGCACCAGCGCTTGCTGAAGAACCTCTTCGGCAACCGTCCGCCCGGCTGGAACAACCGCCTGCAAGGCGTGGAACGGCACCGCGCCACGATCAACACGCTGACGCGCATGCGCTACTGCGACGTCAACGGCCGGATCGACTTCGAAGGCAAGGGCGTGCCCGGCACGCAGAAGCCGGGCCTGTATCCGTGGTTCGAAGTACCGGGCATGCGCCGCCGCGAGACGAAGATCGTCTGCGGCCACTGGTCGGCGCTGGGCCGTTTCGCCGGCCTCGGCGTATACGCCATCGATACCGGCTGCGTCTGGGGCGGGCAGCTCACCGCCCTGCGCCTGGACTCGCCGGAACCGGTCTACGTCACCGTCGAGGCAGAGCCCTACCGCCAGAAGCCCAAAGGCGGCGGCGACTGACTGCATAAACGTGCCTCGCGCGCCATATGAACGCGCTTGCGCTCTGTATGAATGCGGTTGCGCGGCGTAGGAGCGTGCTTGCGCGCGACAGCTTTTGAGGCCGTGACTTGGAGCTGGCGCGCCAGCTTGGGGACTGGCGCGAAAAGCTGTCGCGCGCGAGGCGCGCTCCTACAACGGAACATCCGTTTTCGCAGGTAAAAAGAAACCCGCCTCTCGGCGCGTCTTTTCGTTTCAGCTCAGCTGGCCGTGGCAGTGCTTGTACTTCTTGCCGGACCCGCAGGGGCAGGGATCGTTGCGTCCCACCTTCGGCCCTTCGCTCAACATCGGCGCCACCGCCTGCGCGGTGTCTACGCCGCCGCGGTCCTGGCCCAGCGCCTGCGCATCGGCGTGCTGGAACTGCAGGCGCTGTGCTTCGGCCATGCGCTGCTGCTCCGCTTCCATCGCGGCGACTTCTTCCTCGCTGCGAATGCGGATGCGGGCGAGCATCTGGACCACTTCGCCCTTGATCCGGTCGAGCATCTCGGCGAACAGTTCGAACGACTCGCGCTTGAACTCCTGCTTGGGCTGCTTCTGCGCGTAGCCGCGCAGGTAGATGCCCTGGCGCAGGTAGTCCATGCTGGCGAGGTGCTCCTTCCAGGCGTTGTCGACCACCGAGAGCATCACGTGCTTCTCGAGCGAGCGCATCGTCTCGGCACCGATCTGGGCTTCCTTCTCGGCGAACAGCGCATCGACCGCTTCGCGAACGTGCTCCAGGATGCTGTCGGCATCCGCGTCCTGCTGTCCCTCGAGCCAGTGCGCCACGTCGAGGCGGAGGTTCAGCTCGCTGGCGAGTTCGCGATCGAGGCCGGCGATGTCCCACTGGTCGTCGATGCTGTCGGCCGGCACGTATTTGCGCACGAGCGCGGTCACGACGTCCTGGCGGATGTCGCCGATCATGTCCGAGATGTCGTCGATCTCGAGCAATTCGTCGCGCTGCGCATAGATCACCTTGCGCTGGTCGTTGGCAACGTCGTCGAATTCCAGCAGGTTCTTGCGGATGTCGAAGTTGTGCTGTTCGACCTTGCGCTGCACCTTCTCGATCTGGCGCGTGATGAGGCGGTCTTCCAGCGCCTCGTCTTCCTTCATGCCGAACATCTGCATCCAGCGGCCGATGCGTTCGCCGCCGAAGATGCGCATGAGGTTGTCCTGCAGCGATAGGTAGAAGCGCGAGGAACCCGGGTCGCCCTGGCGGCCGGAACGGCCGCGCAGCTGGTTGTCGATGCGGCGGGACTCGTGGCGCTCGGTACCGATGATGTGCAGGCCGCCGGCGGCGAGCACCTGCTCGTGGCGCTTCTTCCAGTCGTCGCGCACCTTCTGGCGCTCGGCCTCCGACGCGCCTTCCGGCAGCGCCGCGAGGGCAGCCTCGAGGCTGCCACCGAGCACGATGTCGGTACCGCGGCCGGCCATGTTGGTGGCGATGGTCACCGCGCCCGGCGCACCGGCCTGGGCGACGATGTGGGCTTCGCGCTCGTGCTGCTTCGCGTTGAGCACTTCGTGCGGGATGCCTTCCTTGCGCAGCAGGCCCGAGACCAGCTCCGACACGTCGATGGAGGCGGTACCCACCAGCACCGGCTGCCCGCGTTCGTGGCATGCGCGGATGTCGGCGATCACAGCCTTGTACTTGGCCTCCGGGCCGAGGAAGACCGAATCCGGGTTGTCCACGCGGATCATCGGCTTGTGCGTCGGGATGACGACCACTTCCAGGCCGTACACGGTCTGGAACTCGTAGGCTTCCGTATCGGCCGTGCCGGTCATGCCGGCCAGCTTCTTGTACATGCGGAACAGGTTCTGGAACGTGATCGTGGCGAGGGTCTGGTTCTCGCGCTGGATGGGCACGCCTTCCTTCGCCTCGACCGCCTGGTGCAGGCCGTCCGACCAGCGGCGGCCGGCCAGGGTACGGCCGGTGAACTCGTCCACGATGATGACTTCGCCGTCGCGCACGATGTAGTCGACGTCGCGCTGGTAGATGGCGTTCGCGCGCAGCGCCGCGTTCAGGTGATGCACGACGGCGAGGTTCTTGGAATCGTACAGGCCGCTATCCGGATCGATGACGCCCGCGTCGCGCAGCAGCTGCTCGGCGTGCTCCATGCCCTCTTCGGACATGTGCACCTGCTTCTGCTTCTCGTCGACGAAGTAGTCGCCGGGGCCGTCTTCCTTTTCCTGGCGGGTTAGGTGCGGCACCACCTTGTTCACCGCGATGTACAGCTGCGGGGAATCCTCGGCCGGGCCGGAGATGATCAGCGGTGTGCGCGCCTCGTCGATCAGGATGGAGTCGACCTCGTCGACGATGGCGTAATGCAGGCCGCGCTGATTGCGCTGCTCCTTGCTGAGCGCCATGTTGTCGCGCAGGTAGTCGAAACCGAATTCGTTGTTCGTGCCGTAGGTGATATCCGACTGGTAGGCGCCGCGCTTGTCGGCATGGTCCATGCCCGGGTACACCACGCCGACCGTGAGGCCGAGGAAGTTGTACAGCTTGCCCATCTGCGCGGAGTCGCGCCGTGCCAGGTAATCGTTGACCGTGACGACGTGCACGCCCTTGCCTTCCAGGGCGTTCAGGTAGACCGGGAGCGTGCCGACCAGGGTCTTGCCCTCGCCCGTGCGCATTTCGGCGATACGGCCGGAGTGCAGCACCATGCCGCCGATCAGCTGCACGTCGTAATGACGCATGCCGAGGACGCGCTTCGCCGCTTCGCGGGTGACCGCGAAGGCTTCGGGCAGCAGCTTGTCGAGTGTCTCCCCCGCGGCGAGGCGCTGGCGGAACTCGTCGGTCTTGCCGCGCAAGGCGTCGTCGGAAAGTTTTTCGAATTCCGGCTCGAGGGCATTGATGCGCTTCACCGTCTTGGACAGGTCGCGCAACACACGCTCGTTACGGCTGCCGAAAATACTCGTCAGGGCACGATTGAACATCGATCATCCGGATCTGAAACGAAAAAGGTTGCCGGAAGGCGCGGAGCCGGCCGGCACGAAGGGACGATCATACTACGGGCGCCCCAGGCTTTCCTCGGGGTGGCGGCGCCGCCGGTCCGATTCAAGGGACGTGCCCGTTGGCCAGCGTCCCTCCGCTCAGCGGTGGCTGCGGACGTACGCCAGGGGGTTCACCACGCGATCGCGGTACCAGACCTCGAAATGCACATGGGAGCCCGTGGAACGGCCGGTGGACCCCGCCTTGGCGATGGTGTCGCCGACGCGGACACGCTGCCCGGGCTGCACGACGACGGTGCTGTTATGGGCGTAGCGGGTCATGTATCCGTTGCCATGGTCGATTTCGACGACATTGCCATAGCCGGAACGCTGACCCGCGAAGGTGACCATGCCCTCGGCCACGGCGGTCACCGGCGTACCCTTGGGGGCGGCGATATCGATACCTGTGTGACGGGCGGCGTGGCCGCTGAAAGGGTCTGGACGGCCACCGAAATACGAGGAGATATAGCCGTTCACGGGCATGCCCGTGGGGCGGAGGCTGGACTCGATGCTGCGGTCCATCAGCATGTCGCGCAGGGCCTCGAGTTGGGCCTGCTGGCTGTCGAATTGTCCGGAGAGCCGGTCGATGCTCTCGCTGAGTGACGCCGGCATCGTGTAGGCGGGCACATCGCTGGTGACTTCAGGTCCGCCCTGGCCGGGCTCCTCGTCGAAGTCGAATTCGCCGTCGTCGAGCTTGCCGACCTGGGTCAGCCGCTCTCCGAGTGCATTGAGACGCACGGACTGGGCCTGCAGCTGGCCAAGCTTCACGGCCAGGGCGTCGAGGTCGCGCTGGGCATCGCGCTTGATCTCGGCGACGCGGGCGTCCTGGTCGCCTACCTCCTGCTTGAGATGGCCGATGTCGCCGAGGGCACCGGCCTTGGGCCCTGCCACCGCGAGGGCGACACCTGCACCGATGCCGGCGATACCGAGGAAGCCGGCGAGGCCGATCACCATGACTTTGCAGCGCAGGCGCCGGCACGTCAGGTCGAGCGTTTTCGGCCCTTTCTGGCCACGAGACACGAGTATGATCTGCATGCGTTCCACATCGAATAGTTAAAGCCGGCCCATGCCACCACCGTCCAGCCCGTCCCGCCGTTCCACCAACGGACTGAAGTCCGTCGGGGAAGTCGGGCCCGTCGCGTCGCTGGCCCAACGGGCCCGCGAACTCGACCGCCTGGACCGCCAGCTGCGCGCGACGCTGCCTTCGCCGTTGTGCGACCAGATCCGCTTCGCGGACCTGCGCGACGGCAGGCTCGTCTTCCTTGCGCCCTCGTCGGCCTGGGCCTCGCGGGTGCGCCTGTACCAGGCGCAGATCCTCGAGGCCGCCCGCGCCATCGGCGCGAAAGCCCACTCGGTTGCCGTGAAAGTGGCCCCCCTGCCACCCGAGGAAGTCATCCCCGACCGGCACAAACCGCTTTCCGCCTCGGCCGCCCGCCACCTGCGAGGCGCCGCCGCGTCACTCTCCGACCCCACATTGCGGGATCTGTTCCTTTATTTGGCCTCCCAGGCCGAAAATTCAGATTAATCCTATGGTTACGTCCGTCCCGAACAGTCCGTAAGCACCCACGGACCGATTGAGGTGGCGAACTTTATAGCACGCATGAAGCCGGCGAGCACCGAAAATGCACGTAAATTTCACCCAGCGTGACCGGATTCACGCTGGCGGCGCAGTGGGTGGGGATGGGGAATGGGGAACGCAAAAAGGCCGCGACATGCGCGGCCTCTTCCGTTTCGTGCTGCCTGGGGCGCTTAGACGGCCTGGGCGGGATGGGCGTAGGAGATGGGCGCCTTCGCCGGGTCCTTGAAGCTGACCTCTTCCCACGCGGTGACGTCGGCCATCAGGCTGCGGAGCAGCTTGTTGTTGAGCTCGTGGCCGGATTTATGCGCGGAATACGCGCCGATCAGGCTGTGGCCCAGCATGTAGATGTCGCCGATGGCGTCGAGGATCTTGTGCTTGACGAACTCGTTGTCGTAACGGAGGCCGTCTTCGTTCAGCACGCGGTAGTCGTCGAGCACCACGGCGTTGTCCATCGAACCGCCGAGCGTGAGGTTACGCTCGCGAAGCATTTCGATGTCGCGCATGAAACCGAACGTACGGGCGCGGCTGACTTCCTTGACGAACGACGTGGTCGAGAAATCCATCTCGGCCTGCGAGTTGCGCTTGTTGAACAGCGGGTGGTCGAACTCGACCGAGAAACCCACCTTGAAACCGTCGAACGGCTCGAGCTTGGCCCACTTGTCGCCGTCCTGGACGATAACGGGCTTCTTGATGCGGATGAAGCGCTTGGCTGCGTCCTGTTCCTCGATGCCCGCGGACTGGATCAGGAACACGAAGGGGCCCGCGCTGCCGTCCATGATCGGCACTTCCGGCGCCGACAGGTCGACGTAGGCATTGTCGATGCCGAGACCGGCCATGGCCGAGAGCAGATGCTCGACGGTGGACACGCGGACGTCGCCATTGATCAGCGTGGTGGACAGACGCGTGTCGCCGACGTTCTCCGGACGCGAGTGCAACTCGACCGGCGGATTCAGATCGGTACGGCGGAATACGATGCCCGTATTCGGCGCCGCAGGACGAAGAGTCATGTACACCTTGTCGCCGGTATGGAGACCGACGCCCGTGGCGCGAATGATGTTCTTGAGCGTGCGCTGCTTGATCATGTTGGGCGAAACCTTGTGGCAGCAGCCTTGAGTGTTCGACATGCTAACACAGTCTTAACCTCGGAATAAACAAACCGGACGGTACAGTCTAGCACCCGGCTTCACCATTCCTTCAGCAATAGCCGAGAGCCATTCTCAACGGCTTCCGGATGATTCCTCGCCCTATCAAGCACTTGCAAGTATCTGATATCCCTTGAAGCTTTCCGCAGCGACGCGGAAGCGCCCCGCCGCCCGGACGGGACGGCGGCGGGGAGCCCCGGACGGCCCCGGCTTCGTGCCGGAGCGTCCTCACGTTTTCCTTAACGTGGCTTGCGTGAGTGCCGCTCAGTCGGCCTGGCGGCGCAGGAACGCCGGGATGTCCAGGTAATCGATCGCCGGCTCGGCATTCTTCTGCGGCTGGGCCGGCTCGGAGCGGACGGACGGCGCGACGTCCGTCGCATAGTCGACCACTTCATTGCCCGTGCCCGTGCGCAGCACGACCGGACGCGGACGCTGGCGCATTTCCACATGCTGCTGCACCGGCGCGCGGGCCGGCTGCTTGGCCGACATGCCACGGTTGAGGCCGGTGGCCACCACGGTGACGCGGACGTCGTCCTGCATTTCCGGGTCGAGCGAGGTGCCGATCACCACGGTCGCATCCTCCGAGGCGAAGTCGTGGATCACCCGGCCGATCTCGTCGAATTCGCGCATGGTGAGGTTCGGCCCGGCGGTGACGTTCACCAGGATGCCGCAGGCGCCGGACAGGTTCACGTCCTCGAGCAGCGGGTTGTTGATCGCCGCTTCGGCGGCGGCCTGGGCGCGATCGTCGCCGCGGGCGGTACCCGAGCCCATCATCGCCATGCCCATCTCGCTCATGACTGTGCGGACGTCGGCAAAGTCGACGTTGATCAGGCCCGGGGCCGTGATCAGGTCGGCGATGCCCTGGACCGCGCCCTGGAGCACGTCGTTGGCGGCCTTGAAGGCGTTCAGCAGCGTCACTTCGCGGCCGAGCACCGAGAGCAGCTTCTCGTTCGGCACGGTGATCAGCGAATCCACGTGCTGGGACAGGTCCTCGATGCCCTTGAGCGCTACCTGCATGCGGCGGCGGCCCTCGAACGGGAACGGCTTCGTCACCACCGCGACGGTGAGGATGCCCTTCTCCTTGGCCAGCTGGGCCACCACCGGTGCGGCGCCCGTACCCGTGCCGCCGCCCATGCCGGCGGTGATGAAGACCATGTCCGCGCCTTCGAGCATTTCCTCGATGCGCTCGCGGTCTTCCAGCGCGGCCTGGCGGCCCACTTCCGGATTCGCGCCGGCGCCCAGCCCCTTGGTGACGTTGCCGCCGAGCTGGAGGTGCGTACGCGAGGCGCAGCTCTTCATGGCCTGCGCGTCGGTGTTGGCGACGACGAACTCGACGCCTTCGATGTTGGCATTGACCATGTGTGCCACGGCGTTACCGCCGCCGCCACCCACGCCGATGACCTTGATGACCGCATTCGGTGCCAGTTTTTCGATCAGTTCGAACATTTCCCGTCCTCCGCAGAACTTTTGTTTTATTGGTTTATGTCCCGCGACCGACTCCTGTCGGTCGCGGGTTGCGGGCCTTCCTCTTGCCCCGGCGCCCCCATTCCATCGGGCACCGGCAATCCGGTAAATCAGAAATTCTTGGTGAACCAGCTTCGGAACTTCTCCACGACACTGCCGACGTTGCCGACGGCGGAGCCGGTGTGACGAACACCGCCGCTCGACCTCGAGCCGTGCAGCAGCAGGCCCACGCCGGTCGAGTGCAGTTCGCTGGAGACCACGTCGCCCAGGCCGGACACGTGCTGCGGCACGCCGATGCGGACCATCTTGTGGAAGATCTCCTCGGCCAGCTCCAGCGCGCCTTCCATGCGCGACGCGCCGCCGGTCAGCACGATGCCGGCGGCGACGAGGCTCTCGTAACCCGAGCGGCGCAGTTCGTCCTGCACCATCTCGAAAATCTCCTCGTAGCGCGCCTGCACCGACTGCGCGAGCGCCTGGCGGGCCAGGCGGCGCGGCGGGCGGTCGCCCACGCTGGGGACCTGAATGGTCTCCTCGGCATGCGCGAGCTGCGCCAGCGCGCAGGCGTACTTGATCTTGATCTCCTCGGCATGCGCCGTCGGCGTGTGCACGCCGTAGGCGATGTCGTTGGTGACCTGGTCGCCGCCGACCGGCAGCGATTTCGTGTAGCGGATCGCGCCCTGGGTGTAGATGGCGATGTCGGTCGTGCCGGCGCCGATGTCGACCAGGCACACGCCGAGCTCGAGTTCGTCCTCGGTCAGCACGGCCTTCGCGCTCGCCACCGCGGCGGGCACCAGCTCGTCGACCGAGAGTCCGCAACGCTGGATGCACTTGGAGATGTTCTGTACCGCGCTCGCCGCACCGGTCACGAGGTGCACGCTGGCCTCGAGGCGCACGCCGCTCATGCCCACCGGATGGCGGATGCCGTCCTGGCCGTCGATGCGGTATTCCTGCGACTCCTTGTAGAGCACCTTGCGGTCGGCCGGAATGGCGACCGCGCTGGCTGCCTCCAGCACCTGCTCCAGGTCGGCGGCCATCACCTCGCGGTCGCGGATCGCCGCGGTGCCGTGCGAGTTGCGCGTTTCCAGGTGGCTGCCGGAAATCGAGGCATATACCGAACGGATGTCGCAGCCCGCCATCAGCTCGGCCTCTTCCACCGCGCGCTGGATGGAGTGCACCGTCGATTCGATGTCGACCACCGAGCCGCGCTTCATGCCGCGCGACACGTGGGTACCGATGCCGATGACTTCGATCGGTTCGCCGGGCTCGTATTCGCCGACGATCGCGACGACCTTCGAGGTGCCGATATCGAGGCCGACGACGAGCTGTTTGTCGTTCTTGTTTCTCATGGTTGACTCAGCTTCCGACCTTGGGTGTGGCCGTGGTTTCGGTTTCCGGCCACCGGATGGCGAATCCGTTGGTGTAACGGAGGTCGGCATAGGCGAAACCGCCATGCCGACCGGCGACGAGTTGCGGGTAGACGTCGAGGAAGCGGGCGAGGCGGCGGTCGGCCTGGTCGCGATCGCCGATGACGATCTCGGCGCCGCTGTCCGTGGTGACGCTCCAGCTGCCGCGTTCGCTCAGGGAGACGCCGACGATCGACAGCTGTGCCCTGCCCTCGAAGGCCTTGCGTGCCTGCGCGTAGAAGCTCACCACCTCGGCCAGGCGCGAATCCGGCCCGTTCAGCCGCGGCAGGTCGCCCATCTGGTCGGCGCCCGGCGCATCGAACACGAGGCCCTGGCGGCTGATGAGCTTGTTCTCGTTCCAGCGCGCGAAGGGCTGGCGCTCGTAGACGCGCAGCAGGAGCGTGTCCGGCCAGCGCTTGCGCACTTCCACCGACTCCACCCAGGGCAGCGCGCCGATCGCCCGGCGCACGTCTTCCAGGTCGGTGGCGAAGAAGCCCTTGCCGAGGCGCGGCAGCACGGCGCTGCGGATCTGCTCGGCACTGACGTGCGCGAACTCCGCCTCGACCTTGAGCTGCGTCACGGGCCAGCGGCCCGCGGCGAACCAGCCTTGCATCACGCCGACCACGGGCAATACCACCAAGGTGATGGCGATACCCCAGGCGACGATCCGCGTGGCGGCGGCTCCCTTCATGCCTTCGCGCCCTCCCGCTGCATCGAGGTTTCGAGGATCCGCCAGCACAGCGCCTGGTAATCCAGGCCGGCGGCGGCGGCGGCCTTCGGCACGAGCGAATGCGAGGTCATGCCCGGCGCGGTGTTCACTTCCAGCAGCCAGTTCTTGCCGTGGCGGTCGCGCATCACGTCGACGCGGCCCCAGCCGAAGCAGTCGAGCGTGTCGAAGGCCTGCAGGGCGAGCGCGCGCATCTCGTCTTCCGCCGTGCCGGAGAGCCCGGGAATGATGTACTGCGTGTCTTCCGCGACGTACTTCGCGTTGTAGTCGTAATAGGCGGCGTTCGGCACGATCTTGATCGTGGGCAGCACCTCGCGGCCGAGGATGCCGACGGTGAACTCGCCGCCTTCCGCCGCGTCGCCTTCGATCAGGGTTTCCATCAGCAGGTCGCCGGGATAGCGGCGGGCGAGCTCGATGGCGGCGTCGAGGCCGGCCTCGTCGAACACGCGGGTGATGCCCACGCTCGAGCCTTCCCATGCGGGTTTCACGATCAGCGGGTAGCCGATCTCGCGCGCCGCCGCATGCACGTCGGCACCGCGCGGCAGCGCCTTGAACTTCGGCGTGGGCAGGCCGAGGGCGATCCACACCTGCTTTGCACGCACCTTGTCCAGCGAGAGCGCGGAGCCGAGCACGCCCGAACCGGTGTAGGGCACGCCGAGCGACTGCAGGGCGCCTTGCAGCTCGCCGTTTTCGCCGCCCGCGCCATGCAGGATGTTGAACACGCGCGCGAAGTGTCCCGCGCGCACCGCATCGAGCAGTGCCGGAATGCCGTCGATGGGATGCGCGTCGACGCCACTGGCGCGCAGCGCCTCGAGCACGCCGCGGCCAGAATTCAACGACACCTCGCGTTCGGCCGACTGACCCCCCATGACCACGGCGACGCGGCCGAAGTCGGCGGCGTCGGTCACGGTGCGGGGGAAACGTGTACTGCTCATTACTTCTGGGTCCTCAGGTTGCCGGCACGGGCCAGCTCGATGGCCGCCGCGCCGATGTCGCCGGCACCGAGCAGCAGGATCAGGTCGCCGTCGCGCGCCAGCGCGGGCAGCGTGTCGCGCAGGTCGCGCGGGTGGTCGACGAGCACCGGGTCGGTCTTGCCGCGCGCGCGGATGGCGCGCGCCAGGGCCTTGCCGTCGGCGCCGGGGATGGGTGCTTCGCCGGCCGGGTAGACCTCGGTCAGCACCAGCACGTCCACTTCGGCGAGCACGTTGGCGAAGTCGTCGAGGAGGTCGCGCGTGCGGCTGTAGCGATGCGGCTGGAAAGCCACCACGAGCCGGCGCTCCGGCCAGCCGCCACGCGCCGCGGCGAACACGGCGGCAAGCTCGCGCGGATGGTGGCCGTAGTCGTCCACCAGCAAGGCGCTGCCCGTATCGAGGGCGATCTCGCCACGGCGATGGAAGCGGCGGCCGACGCCCTCGAAGCGGGCCAGCGCATGCGCGATGGCCTCGGCGTCGACGCCGAGCTGCCAGCCCACGGCCGCGGCGGCGAGCGCGTTCTGCACGTTGTGCCGGCCCGGCAGGTTCAAGGTCACCGGCAGCGCCCCGGCCATGCCGGGCAGGCGCAGGTCGAAGTGCATCTGGAAGCCCACCTGGCGTACGTTCGTCGCGGTGACGTCGGCGGACGGATGATCGATGCCGTAGGTGAGCATGCGGCGCGAGGTGTCCTGCGCCAGCTTCGCGGTTTCCTCGTCGTCGATGCACAGCACGGCCATGCCGTAGAACGGCAGGCGATGCAGGAAGTCGCCGAAGGCCTTCTTCACCAGGGCGAAGTCGCCGTGGTAGTTCTCGAGGTGGTCGGCATCGATGTTCGTCACCACCGCGATCACCGGCGACAGCATCAGGAACGAGCCGTCGGATTCGTCGGCTTCGGCCACCAGGTACTGGCCCGTGCCGAGACGTGCATTCGCGCCCGCCGCATTGAGCTGGCCACCGATGACGAAGGTGGGATCGTAGTCGGCTTCCGCGAGCACGCTGGCGACCAGGCTGGTGGTGGTGGTCTTGCCGTGCGTGCCGGCGATGGCGATGCCGCGGCGGAAGCGCATCAGCTCGCCAAGCATCTCCGCGCGCGGCACCACGGGGATGCGGGCGGCGCGCGCGGCCACCAGTTCCGGGTTCTCCGGGCGGATGGCACTCGAGGTCACGATCACGTCGGCGCCGTCCACGTTGGACGCCTCGTGGCCGATATGGACGTCCACGCCCAGCTTCGCGAGGCGCTCGGTGGTCGACGACGACGCGCGGTCGGAACCGGACACGCTGTAACCGAGGTTGCAGAGCACTTCGGCGATGCCGCTCATGCCGACGCCGCCCACGCCGATGAAGTGGACGCGGCGGAACGAGGTCATGAAATCTTCGTGGGCACGCAAACGACCGGGCGTCATGCGGAAACCTCCATGCAATGACGGGCAATCGTTGCTGCGGCGTCGGGTTTGGCCAGCGTGCGGGACGCGTTGGCCGCGGACAGGATCCGTGCGCGGTCGCCCAACAGGTCGTCGAGCATCTTCGCGAGCAGATCCGGCGAATCGTTCTTTGCGAGCACGGCGTCGGCGACGATGCGCGCACCGCCCGCGTCCACCATGGCGCGGGCATTGGCCGTCTGGTGGTCGTCCACCGCGTGCGGGAACGGCACCAGCAAGGCCTCGAGGCCGGCGGCGCAGAGTTCCGCCACGGTGAGCGCACCGGCGCGGCAGACCACGACGTCGGCCCATTCGTAGGCACCGGCCATGTCTTCGATGAAGGGCACGACGCTCGCCGCCACGGCGGCTTCGGTGTACGCGTCGAGGGCTTCCTGCAGACCGCGCTCGCCGGTCTGGTGCACGACTTCGGGCATCGTCGCGCCCGCCGCGGCCATGCGCGACAGCGCGCGCGGCACGGCGAGGTTGAGCGTGCGCGCGCCCAGGCTGCCGCCGAGCACGAGCAGGCGCGGACGGCCGTCGCGCGCGGCGAAGCGTTCCGCCGGCGGCGCCAGCGCGGCGATGCGCGCACGCACCGGATTGCCCACCCACTCGCCGTTCGGCAATACGTTGGGGAAGCCGGTGAGCACCTTTTTCGCGAAAGAGGCCAGCTTGCGGTTGGTGAAGCCGGCGACGGCGTTCTGCTCGTGCACCACCAGCGGAATGCCGGCGAGGCGCGCGGCCACGCCGGCGGGACCGGCAACGTAGCCGCCCATCGAGAGCACGCAGCGCGGGCGCAGGCGGCGCAGCAGTTTCAGCGAGGCGAACAGCGCGCTGGCGAGCATCAACGGCGACAGCAGGCGCGTCTTCATGCCCTTGCCGCGAAGGCCGCCGACCGCCACCGTGTGCAGCTCCAGGCCATGCGCCGGCACGACGCGCGTTTCCATGCCGCCCTCGGCGCCGAGCCATGCCACCGGCACGCCGCGCGAGCGCAGTTCGTCCGCCACCGCGAGGCCCGGGAAGATGTGACCGCCCGTGCCGCCCGCCATGATCAGCACCGGCGCGCTCATGCGATGCCTCCGGCCGCCGCGGCGGAATCCGGGACGGCATTCGCCGGCAGGCGCACGGCGGTCTGCCGCGCGTCTTCGGCACGGTTGATCTCGAACGTCGCGCGCAACAGCACGCCTACCATCGCGCAGGTCATCAGCACCGAGGAGCCGCCCGAGCTGATCAGCGGCAGGGTGAGGCCCTTGGTCGGCAGCACGCCCAGGTTCACGCCGATCGAGACCATG
Source organism: Luteibacter sp. SVR4-7G (assembly GCF_056755555.1). NCBI lineage: Bacteria > Pseudomonadati > Pseudomonadota > Gammaproteobacteria > Lysobacterales > Rhodanobacteraceae > Luteibacter > Luteibacter sp. SVR4-7G. The sequence goes on from NZ_JBPGXO010000003.1 coordinate 124,820, forward strand.
GCCTGGAAGCCGATCATCAGCGAGATGCCGTAGGCCACGTAGCCGGAGAAGCGATGGCCGAGTTCCACGCCTTTCAGGCCGATGTACAGGCCCCGGCCCACTAGCATGATGTAGAGGAAGATCACCAGCATGATGCCGGCGAGGCCGAGCTCCTCGGCCAGCACCGCCAGGATGAAGTCGGTGTGCGCTTCCGGCAGGTAGAACAGCTTCTGCACGCTCGAACCGAGGCCGACGCCGGTCCATTCGCCACGGCCCACCGCAATCAGGGCCTGGGTAAGCTGGAAGCCGTCGTTGAACGGGTCCTTCCACGGATCGAGGAAGGAGGTGAGGCGCTTGATGCGGTAGTCCTCGGCGGTGGCCGCGTAGATCAGCGCGGGTACCAGCGGCGTACCGAGCAGGAGCAGGTTGCGCATGCGCGCGCCGGCCAGCCAGACCATGCCGACCGTGGTCGCGACGACCAGCGCCGCCGAGCCGAAGTCGGGCTGCGCGAGCAGGAGCAGCACGATGAAGCCGGCGACGCCGACGGGCTTCACCACGCCGAACAGTTCGTACTCCACGCCCTCGCGATGGCGCACGAGGTAGCTGGAGAGGTAGGCCACGAGGATCACCTTCACCGCTTCCACCGGCTGGAAGCTGGTGACCAGCAGGTTCACCCAGCGCCGGGCGCCGTTGATGCGCATGCCGAACACCGGGAGGAACACCATCAGCAGCATGATGATGCCGATCAGGAGAAGCAGGAAACTGTGCTTCTCCAGCGTCTTCAGTTCCGTGCGCATGGCGGCGCCGGCCAGGCAGGCGCCCAGCACGAGGAAGACCAGGTGCCGCTTCAGGTAATAGAACGCGCCCTGGTGCGAACCGTCGGCCACGGCGATCGAGCTGGAGGTGACCATCACCACGCCCAGCGCCGCCAGCGCGAGCGCGGCCACGAGCAACGGGAGGTCGAAGCTCCCCCGCGGGCCCTGGCGGCGTTTCGCTTGCTTGTTGCCGATGCCGAACATGCTTCCTCAACGCACCTTCAAGGTAGCCAGACCAATGAGCACCAGCACCACGCTGATGATCCAGAAGCGCACGATGACCCGGGGTTCGGGCCAGCCCTTCAATTCGAAGTGATGGTGGATGGGCGCCATGCGGAAGATGCGCTTGCCGCGCAGCTTGAAGCTGCCGACCTGGAGCATCACCGAGGCGGTTTCCATCACGAACACGCCGCCCATCACCAGCAGCACGATCTCCTGGCGCACGATCAGCGCCACGCAGCCGAGCGCGGCGCCGATGGCCAGTGCGCCCACGTCGCCCATGAACACCTGTGCCGGATAGGTGTTGAACCAGAGGAAGCCGAGACCCGCTCCGGCGAGTGCGCTGCAGAAGATCGCCAGCTCGCCCGCTCCCGGGATCGACGGGATACCCAGGTATTCGGAAAAGACCTTGTTGCCGGCGAGGTAGGCGAAGATGCCCAGCGCACCGGAGACCAGCACGCTCGGCATGATCGCGAGGCCATCCAGTCCGTCGGTGAGGTTCACCGCGTTGGAAAAGCCCACGATGATGAAATAGCCGATCACCACGAAGAACAGGCCGAGCGGGATCGCCACCTGCTTGAACAAGGGCACGTAGAGCGCGATCTCGGCCGGAAGCTGGTGGGTCTGGTAGAGGAACACCGCGGCGCCCAAGCCGAACACGGACTGCCAGAAATACTTCCAGCGGCTGGCAAGGCCGCGGCTGTCCTTGAGCACCAGCTTGCGGTAGTCGTCGTAGAAGCCGATGACGCCGAACAGCATCGTGACCAGCAGCACCACCCATACGTAGCGGCTGCCGAGGTCGGCCCAGAGCAGCGTGGCGATGGCGACGGCGAACAGGATGAGCAGGCCGCCCATGGTCGGCGTGCCGGCTTTCGCAAGATGGGTCTGCGGACCGTCGCTGCGCACCACCTGGCCCGCCTTCAGCGCGGCCAGCTGACGGATCAGCCTGGGGCCGAGCAGGAGCGACACGGCCAGCGCGGTGAGCGCCGCCATGATCGCGCGGAAGGTGATGTACTGGAACAGATGCAGCGACGTGAAGTGCCGAGCCATCCATTCCGCCAGTTCAAGCAGCATCGGATGCTCCTTCAGCGTATTTCTTCATTGCGGCCACGACCCGTTCCATGGCGGAGGAACGCGACCCCTTCACGAGGCAGGTGACGCCCTCGTGGATCTGCGCGCAGGCGGCCTCGATGAGGTCTTCCTGCGATGCGAAATGCTGCGCGCCCGGACCGAAGGCCTCGACCGCCGCCGCGCTCTTCACGCCGGTGGCGAGCAGGCGCTCGATGCCGCGCTCGTGGGCGAGGCGGCCGATGCCGGCGTGCAGCTTGAGCGTGTCGGCGCCGAGTTCGGCCATGTCGCCGAGCACCAGCCAGCGCTCGCCGCGCGCCAGCGCGAGGGTGTCGATCGCCGCGGCGGCCGAGCCCGGGTTCGCGTTGTAGCTGTCGTCGATCAGGGTCCAGCCGCCGGGCATCGGCTCGAGGTCGAGCCGGCCGGGCACGTGCGGCACCTGCTCCAGCCCCTCGACGATGAGATCGACGGGCACCCCCAGCGCCACGGCGATCGCCGCGGCGGCCAGCGCGTTCGACACGTTGTGCCGGCCCGGCAGCGGAAGGTGCACGTCGCCGTCGCCGTGCGGCGTGGACAGGACGAAGTGCGTGCCCTCGATGCGCTCCTCGACGATGTCGGCACCGATATCCGCGCGATGCTCCAGCGCATAACGCAGGATCCGCCGCGTGCCGGCCAGGTTGGCGAAGAAGCCCGCGAAGCGCTCGTCGTCGGCGTTGACGATGGCCACCCCGTCGGGCGGCAGTGACCGGTAGAGCGCGCCCTTGGTTTCGGCGACGCCTTCGATCGTGCCCATGCGCTCAAGGTGCGCCGCCGCGATGGAGTTCACGAGGCCGATATCGGGCCGTGCGATGGCGGCCAGGTAGTCGATGTCACCCGGCTTGCCGGCGCCCATTTCGAGCACGGCGTAGCGCGTGTCCTGCGGCATCGCCAGCAGGGTCAGCGGCATGCCGATCTCGTTGTTGTAATTGCCCGCGTTCACGTGGGTGCGGCCATGACGCGACAGGATCGAGGCGGTGAGCGTCTTCACTGTGGTCTTGCCGTTGGAACCGGTGATGCCGATCACGCGCACGTCGCGCTGGGCGCGCACGGCGCTGGCGAGATCGCCGAGCGCGAGCGAGGTGTCGTCGACGATCACCTGCGCGATGGGCGCATCCACGGGCCGGGTGACCAGGGCACCGACGGCACCGCGTTCGGCGGCGGCCGCCACGAAGTCGTGCGCGTCGACGCGCTCGCCCGGCAGCGCGACGAACAGATCGCCGGCCTTCAGCGTGCGGGTGTCGATGGAAAAGCCTGTCACCTCGGTATCGGCGCCGTGCAGGCGGCCGCGGGTCCAGAGGGCGACGGCGGACAGGCGCATCATGCGCGAACTCCTTTCTTGCCGGATTCCATCGCCTCGCGGGCGACGGCGAGGTCGTCGAAGGGACGCTTGCCCTCCGGACCTTCCTGATAGGTTTCGTGTCCCTTGCCGGCGATGAGCAGCACGTCGTCGGCCTTCGCATCGGCAAGTGCCAGGGCGATGGCCTGAGCCCGGTCGCGTTCGACGATCACGCTACCGGGATGGCTGAAGCCCGCCATGATCTGGGCGACGATCGCGTCGCCGTCCTCGGTGCGCGGGTTATCGTCGGTGACGATGACGACGTCGGCGAGGCGTTCGGCGATGCCGGCCATGATCGGGCGCTTGCCCTGGTCGCGGTCGCCACCGGCGCCGAAGACACAGATGAGGCGGCCCTTGGTGTGCGAACGCAGCGCCAGCAGCGCCTGCTTCAGCGAATCCGGCGTATGCGAGTAGTCGACCACCACCAGCGGCTTGCGCCCGTCGCCGCCGAGGCGGCTCATGCGGCCGTTCACCGGCTGCAACGATTCCAGTGCCGCATGGATGCGGTCGAAGGGCTCACCCAGCGCGCCGAGCACCGCCGCAACGGCAAGCAGGTTGGCGACGTTGAAGCGGCCGAGCAGCGCGCTGCGCACCGTGCGCGTGCCCCAGGGCGTGTCGAGATTGAACGACAGTCCCTTGGCGGAGGTCACGATGATGTCGGCCCGCACCTCGGCGTCCTTTTCGGTGCTGTCACTCGCCATGGACGTGCGCAGCTTCGCCACGCCCTCGCGCAGGCCCTTCGCCAGCCTGGCGCCGAACGGGTCGTCGATGTTGATCACGGCGGCGCGCAGGCTCTCGAAGGCGAACAGCTTCGCCTTGGCCGCTCCGTACGCTTCCATCGTGCCGTGGTAGTCGAGGTGGTCGCGGGTGAGGTTGGTGAACACCGCCACGTCGAAGGCGATCGCGTTCACCCGGCCCTGCTCCAGCGCGTGCGAGGAGACTTCCATCGCCACGTGCGTGGCGCCGGCGTCGCGGAATTCGCCGAGCAGCGCCTGCATGCTGATGGCGTCCGGCGTGGTCCGCTCGCCTTCGGCGATGGCGCCGTGCAGGCCAGCGCCCAGCGTACCCACCGTGGCCGGCTTGCGGCCGAGGAAGGCTAACGCCTGTGCGATCAGCTGCACCGTGGAGGTCTTGCCGTTGGTGCCGGTCACGCCGATCACGTCGAGCGCGGCGGACGGATCGCCGAAGTAGCGCGCGGCGATCGGACCGGCCTTCTCGCGCAGGCCGTCCACCGCGATCACGGGCACGTCCGCGTCGACCGCCTCGAAGGGCGGCTCGGCAAGGACGACGACCGCACCCTGCTCCGCTGCCTTGGCGGCGAAGTCGATGCCGTGGCCCTTCGTGCCGCGCAGCGCGACGAAGGCATCGCCCGGCGAAATCTCGCGCGAATCGAGGTTGAGCCCCGAAACGACGATGTCGCCGGCACCCGGGGCGTCGGCGAATCCGTCGAGCAGGTCGGCGAGGCGCATGGTCATGGGACCACCTCTTCCGCCGCGCTATCGTCCGCTTGCGGCGGTGGCGCATTGCTCGTGCCGATCAGCCCGCCCTGGCTGGGCCCGCCCGCGTACCAGCGGCCCACGTTGTCCGGCGGAATGTCGAGCAGGCGCACGGCGCCGGTCATCACCTGGGCGAAGGCGGGACCGGCCACCGAACCGCCGTAGTAGCGGCCGCCCTTCGGATCGTTGATGACCACCACCGTGACGAGGCGCGGCGCGCTCGCCGGAATCATGCCGACGAAGAGCGAGATGTAGTTGTTCGAGTAATAGCCGCCCACCGAGTTCTTGTGCGACGTACCGGTCTTGCCGGCGACGCTGTAGTTGGCGACGGAGGCGAAGCCGTAACCGGTGCCGCCCGGGGCCACCACAGTCTCGAGCATGCGCACGAGCTCGTGCGCCACTTCGGGCGTCACGACCTGGGCCGGCGGATTGTCCGCGCCCTTGATGAAGCTCGGCGCCCGCAGGGCGCCGCCGTTGCCGAGCGCCGCATAGCCCGTCGCCAGCTGCAGCGGCGTCAGGTTGAGGTTGTAGCCGTAGGCGAGGCGCGATTTTTCGATCGGTTTCCAGGTACGTCCCACCGGCAGGTAGCCGGCGGCCTCGCCCGGGAAACCGCTGCCCGTGCTGTTACCGAGGCCGAAGGATTTGTACACGCCGTAGAGGAAGTCGGTGTCCAGCGTCATCGCGATCTTGGCGGCGCCGACGTTCGACGACTTGGTGATGACACCGGTCGGCGTGAGGGTGCCCCAGTTGTGCGTGTCGCGCACGGGGTGGCCGCCCATCATCCAGGTGCCGGGCGAGGTTTCGATCAGCGGCGCGGTGGGCGTGTACTTGCCGCTCATGAGGGCCGCGGCCATGGTGAAGGCCTTCATCGTCGAGCCCGGCTCGACCACGTCGGTGACCGCGCGGTTGCGCCGCTCGGAGGGCGTGCTGCCGCGCACCGCGTTCGGGTTGAACGAGGGCAGGTTTGCCATCGCCAGCACTTCGCCGGTATGCACGTCCATCATCACGATGGAGCCCGAGTCGGCCTTGTTCTTCTCCAGCGTGTCCTTCAACGCGCTGTAGGCGAGGTACTGGATGCGGCGGTCGATCGACAGCGTGAGGTCGCGACCGGGCTGCGGTTCGCGCACGAGTTCCACGTCCTCGACCACGTGGCCCATGCGATCGCGGATGACCCGCTTCGCCCCCGGCTTGCCGGCCAGCCAGTCGTCGAAGGCCAGTTCGAGGCCCTCCTGGCCGTGGTCGTCGATATTGGTGAAGCCGAGGATGTGGCTGTTCACCGCGCCCGACGGGTAATAGCGGCGGTATTCGCGCTGCGCGGCGATGCCCGGGATCTTCAGGTCGACGATGGCCTGCGCGTCTTCCGGCCGCATCTGGCGCGCGATGTACATGAATTCCTTGTCGGCGCGCTGCACGATCTTCTGTTTCAGATCCTCGGCATCGACGTGGAGGGCCTTCGCGAGTTCCGGAATACGGTCCTCGTTCTCCAGCACTTCGGGCGGGTTCGCCCAGATCGAGGCGACCGGCGTGGAGACCGCGAGCGGCTCGCCGTTGCGATCGAAGATGGTGCCGCGCGAAACCGCGATGGGCATCTCGCGCAGGAAGCGCGCGTCGCCCTGGTCCTGGTAGAACTGCTTGCGCACCACCTGCAGGTCGAAGGCGCGGACGACCAGGCCCGATGCCGCGACGCACAGCAGCGCGACCACGACGGTCATGCGCTTGCGCGGGCTGGGGCCCTGGCCGCGGCGGCGGCTGGGCACGACGGGCTTGCCGTAGCGGGCCTTCATCGACGCACCAGCTGGATGTCCTGCGGCTTCGGCGTGAACATGCCGAGCTTGCCGCGGGCTTCGGCGTCGATGCGGGCAGGCTCGGCGTACGTCGCCTGCTCCAGTTCGAGGCGGCCGTATTCCACGCCGAGGTCGTCCTTCTGCGCCTGCAGGCGGGACAGCTCGACGAACAGCACGCGGCTCTCGTGGCGCGTCCACACCACACCGATCGCGCTGGCGATGACCGCCAGCAGGAGGATCGAGAGGCAGATGGCGCCGAACACTTTCATGCGAGCTTCTCCGCGACGCGCAGCACGGCGGACCGCGCGCGCGGATTCCTGGCCACTTCGGCCGCGGACGGGAAGATCGCCTTGCCGACCGGCTTCAGGCGCGCGGTCTTCGCTTCCGCCGGCGGCGCGCGGCGGCTGCCCTGGACGCGGCCTTCGTGGCCACGGATGAACTGCTTTACCGTGCGGTCTTCCAGCGAATGGAAGCTGATGACGGCGAGGCGGCCGCCGACCTTGAGCAGGTCGAGCGCGGCGTCGAGACCGCGGTCCACCGATTCCAGCTCGGCGTTCACGCGGATGCGCAAAGCCTGGAAGGTCCGGGTGGCGGGATTCTTGCCCGGCTCGCGGCGGCCCACGCAGCGCGCGACCAGTTCGGCGAGTTCGCCCGTGCGGGTGATCGGCGCCGTGGCCCGGCGTTCCACGATGGCCTTGGCGATGCGGCGGCTGAAGCGCTCCTCGCCGAAGGTCCAGAGCACGTCGGCGATCTCCGCCTCGCCGGCCTCGGCAAGGAAATCGGCGGCGCTGGTGCCGCGCGTGGTGTCCATGCGCATGTCCAGAGGCGCATCCGCCATGAAGCTGAAACCGCGGCTGGCGTCGTCCAGCTGTGGCGAGGACACGCCGAGGTCGAGCAGGATGCCGTCAAGGCCGCCTTGCAGCGCGGGCCATTCGCCCATGGTGGCGAAGTTGTCGTGGCGCAAGGAAACACGCGGATCGGTGGCGAGGCCGGTCTCGGCCACGGCGATGGCGGCCGGGTCGCGGTCCATGAGGAACAGGCGGCCGTCTTCCGAGAGACGGGCAAGGATCGCCCGCGCATGCCCGCCGCGGCCGAAAGTCCCATCCAGGTAGCGCCCGTTCTCGCGCAAGGCGAGGCCCTCCAACACTTCGTCGAGCATCACAGGGATGTGCACATCGCGCCCCGCCGTCGCCACATCCCGCTCCCGTTCCACCAAAAACCTCGAATTAGTTCGTCGTCACAACCGCAGGTCCGTCATGTCGTCGCTGATCTCGTCCTCGCCGATCGTCTGGCGGATCTTCGCGAGGTGGGCCTGTTCGCTCCAAAGCTCGAACTTGTTGCCCATGCCCAGCAGGACGGCCTTCTTCTCTATCCCGGCGGCCGCGCGCTGGCTGGAAGGCAGGAGGATGCGGGCAGCCCCGTCGGGTTCGACGATGGCCGCGGCACCCACCAGCTTCATCTGCAGCGCACGGTGGACGGCCTTCACGCTGGGAAGCGCGTTGACCTGGTCGCGCACCTGCTCCCACTCCGCATACGGAAAGATCCAGAGACACCCGGTTTCGAAGGGGTTGTAGGTGACGACCAGCCGGTTCTTGCAGGCGCCAGCCACCACATCCCGATACGAGGTCGGAATCGTCAGACGACCTTTGTCGTCGACCGTGATGGCTGTCTCGCCTTGGAACATGTTTACTGGCCGCCCCACCAAATCCCACGATTTCTCACCGAGGCCCACAATAGTCTCGCCCCTTGAGACTGTCAAGGAAATTTTTCTTGTGAATCAAGGAGAAAGGTCACCTTCGTCGCTATTTCCAGCCATTTATGAGGAACTGGTGGAAGGTGATTGAATCGCTGGGTTTTTTTGCGATGGGCTTCGCGTTTCCAGGCGCTGCTGGATGTGAAATCGGCGAGCCAGGGATGAATCCGCGTTCATCCGCAACAAACGATTGTGGGGAGCGCGCCAGCGCGCTCCCCACAAAAGCACACGAAGAAGAAAAGGAGTCGGCCTGTAAGCCGGGTTCTGTGCGTCTTGCGACGTGACAGTCATTCTTCTCGGCCTGGCGTCGCCGCCAGGCTCTAGCAACCTACCCGGGAACGACGCGGGCCGCGTCATGGTTCCCTTATTTGGTCTTGCTCCGGGTGGGGTTTACCGTGCCGTGCGACGTTAGCCCCGCACGCGGTGCGCTCTTACCGCACCCTTTCACCCTTACCTGATCCCCTTGCGGGGCCATCGGCGGTCTGCTCTCTGTTGCACTGGCCGTCAGCTCACGCTGCCCAGGCGTTACCTGGCACCCTGCCCTGTGGAGCCCGGACTTTCCTCGATGCGCACGAGGCGCAACGCGACTGTCCGGCCGACTCCGTGGCGGAGTATAGCTGTAGGAGCGCGCAGAGCGCGCGACATCTTTTCGCGAGGAGCAACAGGCCCTGATGCTCACGGCGTCAAAGATGCCGTACCCGACGCGGCCATGAACGAACGAGGCGCGCCTCTACAGTGGTTAGAATGGCCTGCTTACCCTTTCCGGCCGCCCCATGTCGTTATCCCGCCCCGGCATCCTCCATGTCGTCGCCACGCCCATCGGCCACCGCGACGACATCGGCGCACGCGCCATCGAGACACTGCGCCGGGTGAAGGTGATCGCCGCGGAGGACACCCGCCATACGCGGCCGCTGCTCCAGCACCTCGGCATCGACACGCCGCTGGTCGCACTGCACGACCACAACGAGCGCACCGCCGTCGACGGGCTCGTCGAGCGCCTTCGCGGCGGCGAGGACGTCGCGCTGGTCTCCGACGCGGGAACGCCGCTGATCAGCGATCCCGGCTTCCGTCTGGTCCGTGCCGCGCGTGCCGCCGGGCTCAGGGTCAGTCCGGTGCCGGGGCCAAGCGCGGTCGTCGCGGCGCTGTCGGTCGCGGGCCTGCCCAGCGACCGCTTCGTCTTCGAAGGCTTCCTCGCTGCGAAGGCCGGTGCGCGCCGTTCGCGCCTCGGCGAACTGGCCGGGGAGGCGCGCACATTGATCTTCTACGAGTCCTCGCATCGCATCCTCGAGTCGCTCGAGGACATGCGCGAGGCCTTCGGCGCGGACCGCGAGGCCGTCGTAGCCCGCGAACTGACCAAGATGTTCGAGACCGTGCTCGACGGTACGCTCGGCGACCTGATCCGCAAGGTCGCCGCCGATCCGAACCAGCAGAAGGGCGAATTCGTCGTGATGGTGGCCGGACGGGAAGCGGGAGAGGACGAGCGCCTCGCTGAAGGCCTGCGCGTTTTTGCGATCCTCAAGGAGGAACTGCCGCCGGCGAAGGCGGCGAAGCTCGCCGCGGCGATCACCGGGGCGCCGCGCAAGGCGCTCTACGGCGCCGACCCCTCCAGCTCGTTGTAGGAGCGCGCGAAGCGCGCGACGGCTTTTGAGGCCTCGAGCAGCAGGGCCTGTTGCTTCTCGCGAAAAGATGTCGCGCGCCAGGCGCGCTCCTACATTCGGGGGTGGCTCACATTGGCCTCGCGAATCGATGGGCTATGATCCGGACGTTTCGGCGCCCGAGGGCGCCTGTGCAGTCAAGGAACCGTTCCCGATGCGATCGATCCATGCGGCCACCCTCGGCCTCCTGCTTTCCGCCTGCCTCGCCGGCTGCGTGACCCAGGGCGGCGTGCAGCACGGCACGCCCCCGTCGGGCGCGGCCACGCAGGCGGCGCAGGCCCTCTACACCAAGGGCCAGTTCGACCAGGCCGCGCAGGCCTACCTCGCCCTGGCCGGCCAGGACGGCAGCCATAGCGATTACTACAAGCTGCTGGCGGCGGAGGCCTACCGGCAGGAAGGCGCCCTGGATCGCGCCGCTCCGGTCGTCGCCGACATCCGCCGCTCGCGCCTCGAAGGCGAGGATGCGCTGCGTCTGGACGCTCTCCGGGCCGAGATCGCGCTGAAGAACAACGACGCGAAAACCGCGCTGTCGCTTACCGGCAAGCCTTCCGCCCGCGTATCGCCGCAGATCGACCAGCGCCTGGCCGAACTGAGGGCAAGAGCCCAGGCCGCCGCAGGCGATCCGTGGAGCGCGGCACGGACGCGCATCGAACTCGACAACCAGCTGCGCGGGATCGATCGCGAGCAGAACCGCCGGGAAATCCTCACGCTGCTCACCGGCCTCGGCGCGCCACAGCTCGCCGACCGCGGCGGCACCCTGGAAGCCAACGACCCGATGAAGCCCTGGGTCGTCGAGGCGCAGGCGCAGCTCGGCAGCGTCAACCGCTCGCCCGCCGTGCTGGACCAGGCCGTCGGTACCGTCACCGGCGACAAGGGTGTGCGCGAAGGCTACAAGGTGCCGACCAAGGTCGCCCTGCTGCTGCCGCTGTCCGGCCCGCTTGCCGGCGCCGGCGCCGCGATCCGCGACGGCTTCTTCGCCAACTACCTCGAAGCGGCGCACAACGGCGCGCCGCGCCCGGAAATCGCCGTGTACGACTCCGGCAACGATGCGCAGCACGTGGTTGCGGCCTACGACAAGGCGGTCGCGGAAGGAGCGCGTTTCGTCGTCGGCCCGCTCAACCGCGACGGCGTCTCCGCCATCTTCGCCAAGGGCGCCCTGCCCGCGCCGATGCTCACGCTGAACTATCCGAACGACAACAAGAACCTGCCGCCCGCAGGTGCCAACGAGTTCGGCCTGCTGCCGGAAACCGAGGGTGCGCAGGTGGCCGACCACATGGCCGACCGCGGCATGCGCACGGCGACGGTGATCGTTTCCACCGACGACTTCGCCCGCCGCGCGGGCAACGCGTTCAAGGCCGAGTGGCAGGCGCGTGGCGGCACGCTGGCGAACCAGGTCACGCTCGACTCGGGCAGCATCGACTTCGCCTCGCAGCTCACCGAGCCGGTGGGCCAGGATCCGGCTACCAGCGGCGTCTTCATCAGCATGAAGCCCCAGCAGGCCCGCCTGCTGGTTCCGCAGCTGCGCCTCGCGAAGAACACGCTGCCGGTGTTCGCGACATCGCACGTGTACTCGGGCGGCGACGACCCCACGGCGGACCGCGACCTCGACGGCGTGGAGTTCTGCGACGCGCCGTGGCTGTTCGATGCGCAGCCCGGCCTGCCTCGCCGCACCTCGCTCGCCGACGCGCTGCCGGCGACCAAGGGCGTGACCGCGCGGCTGTTCGCCTTCGGCATGGATGCCTGGGGCCTCGTGCCGTACATCGACTGGATGCGCGGTCATCCGGGCAGCTATCTGCCCGGCGCCACCGGCCAGCTGGTTGCCGACGAGTTCGGCCGGGTGCGTCGCGTACTCATCTGGGCGCGCTTCGCCGACGGCGTGGCCCGCCCGGTCGCGGGTAGCCTCGAACTCGAAGCGCCTGCCACGGCTCCGGACGTCGAAAGCGGCGGCGGCTGATCCGGCGGGCGCGAACAGGGAAGGTTCGCTTGGCCCCGCACGATAAGAAAACCACGCCACTCCGCGCCACCGGCAACCGCTTCGAGGACGCAGCCCGCGAATACCTCGAAGCGCGCGGCCTGCGCCTCGTGCGCGCCAACTTCCTCTGCCGGCATGGCGAGATCGACCTGGTGATGCGCGATGGCGAGACGCTCGTCTTCGTCGAGGTGCGCTACCGCCGCAGCGGCGCATTCGGCGGCGCCCTGGGCTCGGTCACGATGGCGAAGCGGCGCAAGCTGATCAGCGCCGCACACATCTGGATGGCCTGGCATCCCGGCGACGCGCGACGGCCGAGCCGCTTCGACGTGCTCGCGTTCGAAGGCGACGCCGTGGAATGGGTCCGCTCGGCGTTCGAGACCCTGTAGGAGCGCGCCTTGCGTGCGACAGTTTCTCGCGAGGAGCTACTGGCCCCGCTGCCTGATCGCGAAAGGCTGTCGCGCGCAAGGCGCGCTCCTACAGGATTGTGGCGAGGAAGTCCTCGCGCCGCATCTTCGCCAGTTCGGCCACGGTGGCCACCGTGATGTCCGGCGGGGTCTCCTCGAGTTCCTTGCCCGCGGCAGCCGCGTAGTGGCCTTGCTTCACGAACACGGTCGTCACCTTCTCGCCCAGCAGCTTCTTCATCGCGACGAGGATGCGCGGCTTGTCGTCGACCATCACGTAATGGTCCGCCGGATACCGCGAGCGCACGTCGTCGAGCATGTCTTCCTTGTGCACGTAGATGAGCACGTCTTTTTCGAACACGTCCCACAGACCCGCCCGGCGGATCTTGCGCGGCTGGAACACCGTGTCGCCATCGGACAGGATGACCGGACGCCCCAGCGTGCGCAGGTGCGCGATGGTTTCCGGCACGCCCGGGAAGCGGCGTTCGTCGAATGGATAGTCGAGCAGGAAAAACGAAAGCCGCATGTAGGCCGGGTCTCCGCCCTTCCCACGCAACCTCTGCAGGGCGCCGAGGTAATCGGCGTAACCGACCTCGGCGCGGATTTCCTTGTCGGCGGCGGCATAGCGCGCCGGGCCTTCCGCGCCGAGTTCGCGCTCCAGGCGTGCGGCGAGGTCCGCGCTGAAGCGGTCGTTGTCGATCAGGGTGTTGTCGACGTCGAAGAGGAAGACGATGGAGTCGTGGGTCGGCACGATGGATCCTTGCATGGCAGGCATTGAAGGCCAGATGGGGGCGGCCAGCCTGATCTACAGGTGCCATGTCTGTCTTGTGGAAGCGCGCCGGCGCGCTTCCCACGGCTTTCCCTTCAGGCGCGCTTCGGGGGCACCAGTGACAGGCGCTTGCCGCCCGTGGTCTTCGGCGCGAGCAGGCGTTCGATCTCGTCGGGAGGGAGCGGACGGGAATAGAGGAAGCCCTGCCCTTCCTGGCAGCCCGCGCGGAGCAGGAATTCGTGCTGCCCCTCGGTCTCGATGCCTTCGGCGATCGTGTGCAGGTCCAGGCTGCGTGCAATCGCCACCATCGCCTCCGTGATCGCCACGTCGTTCGCGTTGGCCGGCAGGCCGGTGACGAAGGAACGGTCGATCTTCAGGTAGGCCACGGCCGGCAGCTTCAGGTAGGCCAGCGAGGAATACCCCGTGCCGAAATCGTCGATCGCCACCGCCACGCCGAGGTTGTGCAGGGCCTGCATCGCACGCTGCGTGTCCTCGCCCACGCGCAGGATCGCGCTCTCGGTCAGTTCGATGAGCAGACGCTTCGGCACCACGCCGCTGGCTTGCAGCGCCTCGCTGATGCCATGGAGGAAGTCTGGATGGCCGAACGAACCTGCGGAAACGTTCACCGCCATGCGCAGCGCGGGCAGGTGCGCCTTGTCCCAGGCCATGAGCTGGCGGCAGGCGCTCTCGAGCACCCACTGGTCGATCTGCCGTATGAGGCCGAGGCCTTCGGCGATGGGGATGAACTCATCCGGTGCGATCTGCCCGCGCTCCGGATGGCGCCAGCGGATCAGCGCCTCGACCGCGACGATGCGGCCGCTCTTCATCTCCACGCTGGGCTGGTAGACCAGGTGGAATTCGTTGCGCGCGAGTGCCTGGCGCAGTTCCGAGGCGAGCTTGAGGCGGCGCCGCGCGTCCGCGTGCATCTTCGGGGTGTAGAAGCGCAGCGCGTTGCGCTCCTCGGTCTTGGCCACGTACATGGCGGCATCGGCGTTGGCGATGAGGGTCACCGCGTCGTTGCCGTCCAGCGGATAGCCTGCGATGCCGATGCTCGCGCTGACGAAGAGTTCGTAGTCGCCGAGATCGAACGGGCGCGCCAGCGCGGCCAGCATCGCCTCGGCCACGAGCAGCGCCTCCTCGCGCGAGCGCAGGTCGGCGAGCAGCACGGTGAACTCGTCGCCGCCGATGCGGCCCGCCACGTCGTGCGGCGCGAGTTGGGCACGGATGCGCTCGGCGACGCGCATGAGCAGGGCGTCGCCGATCGCGTGGCTGTAGCTGTCGTTGACCACCTTGAACGCATCGAGGTCGACGAAGAGAACGGCCACCGCCCCGCGTTCGTGTGCCGCGCGGGTGATGGCTTCCGCGCAGCGCCGTTCGAATTCGGAGCGCGTGACCAGCCCGGTGAGCGGATCGTGCGTGGCCAGGTGCTGCAGGCGCTGGCGATCCGCCTTGCGCGCCGTGATGTCGGATACCACGGCCACGTAATGCTGCGGGCGCCCGTCGCGATCGCGGATGGTGCTGATGCTCATCAGCTCCGGATAGGTGGTGCCGTCGGCACGGCGGCTCTCCACCTCGCCCAGCCAGTTGTCGCCCGCGGCGATGTCGTCCCACAGCGTCTGCGGCAACGGCCGTCCATCGGGCAGCGTGCGCGTGCTATCGAAGCGGGTGCGGCGCAGGGCCTGCGCGGGGAAGCCCGTGAGCTTGGCGTGCGCCGCGTTGGCGGTCGTCACCCGGCGGTCGGCATCGGCGATGATGACGCCCTCGGCGATGCTGGCCAGCGCCTCGGCCGCGATCTTGCGTTCCTGCTCCATCGCCACGCGGTCGGAGACGTCGCGCACGATGGCCTGCGAGACCTGGCGGGTGCCCCAGACGACGAGGCTGCTCTGGGTCTCGACCGGGCGGGTGCCGCCGTCGGGGTTGCGCAGCTGTCCCTCGCCGGATTCCGGCGATCCCTCCACGAACAGGCTGGCAAGTTCCACGCCGGTCAGCTCGGCACGCGTGCAGCCCAGCCAGGTGGCCGCGCGGTCGTTGGCGTCGAGGATGCGGCCGCTTTCGCGGTCGACCATGAAGATGGCGTCCGCCGCGCTGTCGAAGAGCAGGCTGTAGCGCTCCTCCGTGCCGCGTATGCCGGCGAGGATGCGCTGGGCCATGCGCAGCCACAGGAGCGATGCCAGCGCGGCCACGCCGAGCACGGTGAAGAACAGCACGCGGCCCAGCCAGGACGCGCCGTTGGCGATGTCCAGCGAGAACGCCTTGGCCCGGGGCTCGATGTAATCGTTGAGGGCGGCGATGCGCTCGCGTTCGCCGTCGGCCTCGCCGGCTTTCAGGGTGCCCGAGCGATACCCGGTTTCGAGATGATCGGCGATGCCGGCCAGTTCCATGAGACTGGTGTCGACCGAGCGCCATTCGGCCACGGCCTCACGCACGTAGGGCATGCCGGAAAAGTACTGGAAGATGAAGACCATGCCCGGGATGGCTTCGCGGATGACCCCGCCACGCGCAAAGGCGTCCTCGACCGCGGCATGGGAGAAATCGCCGCTGGCGATGGCGTCGCGGGCTTCGCGATCGGCCATGAGCACGGCGTAGTTGCGCCGGAAGCCGGCAAGATCGCCGGGCCGGCCATGGGCGGCATAGCGGTCCAGGTCGATGACCACCTGCTTCTGCGCCTTGGACCAGAGACTCTCGCCGTTGAGGAAACCGGCGAGGGTCACCTGGGTCTGAAGTGCGACCCATGTCAGGGCAAGGACCAGCCCAACGACCGCCACGAGCGCATAGGCCAGGGGCCTAAGGCGCCGCGACAGGAGTTGTTGGTGGCTGGCCTCGAGGCGCATCGGATCCTCTGGTTCCCGGACCCGACCGATAGTGCGCTACTTGGCGCCCAACTTGCGAGTCACGCGGCCGCCTCGTTCCACTTGCGGACGGAACCCACGGCATCCATGCAGCGGTCGAGCGTGATGCTCATGCTCACGTAACTCCGGCGAACGCACTCCTTGATGTGCTGGATCTGGTCAACCGGCGGGTTCCCGCCGAGCAGCGTGCAGACGATTTCCAGGGCCTCCCAGGGATGGGTATCGTCATAGGCCGCGTGAAGCTGGAGCCAGCGAAGACCGGCTTTCCGGCCGGAAACCGGCAGGCTTTCGGCATAGGTCGTGCTTTCGTAGACAAGCTGCGACCAGTCCCCGGTCGCCCCCTCCACCGCGTAATTGGTCGCGGCGATGCCCGCGGCCAGCGAGTCGTTGCGGCTCACCTCCTCGCACCAGTCGGCCAGGGCCTGGCTGCCCTTCGGCGGCTCGGCGGCAAACACCTCCTCGCGGGATACGCCGGCACTTTCGGCCCAGTTGAGCCAGTACTCGGCGTGGTTCTGCTCCACCCGGATGTTCCGGACCAGCCAGCGCCGGGCGAGGTCGTCGCCCGGGCTGCGGCCGTAGCGGGTCTTCAGCAGGCTGTGCGACATGTAGCCGGGGAAGCGCTCGATCACGGGCCACACTCCGACCATGAAGTTGCGGGTGGTCTGCCGGTCGAGCGTGGCGGCACACATCGCCGTCCACATCTCATGACTGACGATACCGCGACGGGCATCCTCACAGGACGCGACCATGTCCTGTGCCCAGATCGGATAGCTGGCGATATCGGTCTGCGGACCGGTGAGTTCGAAACGTGCGTTCATCATAGATCTCCCTAAAGATCTGCCAAGGATGGTCGGGCGGGCCCGGGCGACCCGCGACCCACCCCGATACGGCCCCGTTGCGGGACCGATGGCCATTAGCTCACATCGTCCAAGCGGCTTCGCGGAAGCCCGGGATGGCCTTGCGCCTAGTCCATCGGTCATGGACACAAGTCCGACGGCGGCGACTATCGTGGGCGTACCAATCACCGAGGGGTCCCTCCATGGCCACCATTCACCGGCTTCTCGCCGTCTCGATCGCCTGCGGTCTGGCTTCCACCGGCGCGGTCGCCGCCCAGCCCGCCGGCATCGATCTCAAGGGCATCGACCACTCGGTCCAGCCCGGCGACGACTTCGACGGCTACGCCAACGGCGCCTGGAAGAAGACCGCGGAAATTCCCGCCGATCGCGCCAGCACGGGCGTGTTCCTGGAGGTGTTCCAGAAGGCGGAGAAGCGCAACGCGGACCTGGTCAAGGCCGCGGGCGAAGGCAATCCCGCGGCAGGCAGCAACGAGCGCCTGATCGCCGATTACTACAAGGCGTACATGGACGAGGCCGCCATCGAAAAGGCCGGGCTGAAGCCGATCGAGCCGGACCTGGCCAGGATCGATGCCATCAAGGACAAGGGCGAGCTATCGACAGCCCTCGGCGCCCAGCTGCGCGCCGACGTGGACCCGATCAATGCGACCCACCTCGATACCGAGCACCTGCTCGGCCTGTTCGTCGCGCAGGGGCTGGAAGACCCGACGAAAAACGTCCCTTACCTGCTGCAGGGCGGCCTGGGCATGCCTAACCGCGACTACTACCTGAAGAACGACAAGGACATGGTCGAGGCGCGCACGAAGTACGCCGCCTACGTCCAGGCCATCCTGGCCCAGGCCGGCACGCCGGATGCGGCGGCCAAAGCGAAGGCCATCGTGGCCCTGGAAACCAAGCTGGCCCAGGCGCAGCTGTCCATCGTGGAAAGCGAGGACATCCACAAGGCCAACAACCCCTGGCCGCGGGCGAGCTTCGCCACGAAGGCCCCGGGTATCGACTGGAACGCGTACTTCAAGGCGGCCGGCCTCGACGCCCAGCCCACCTTCATCGTCTGGCAGCCGTCCACCGTGACGAAGTTTGCCGCCCTCGTCGCCAGCGAACCGCTGGATACCTGGAAGGCCTGGCTGCGCTTCCACACCATCAATGAAAACGCCTCCGGCCTGCTGCCCAAGGCGTACGACGACCTGTACTTCGGCTTCTACGGCAAGACGCTCACCGGCACGCCGAAGCAGCGCGACCGCTGGAAGCGCGGCCTGAGCCGCGTGAACGTCGACCTGGGCGACGCCGTGGGCCAGATCTATGTGAAGAAGTACTTCCCGGCCTCGTCGCGCGCGGAAGTGCAGGACATGGTGAAGAACATCCTGAAGGCGTTCGACCAGCGCGTGGACACCCTGGACTGGATGTCGCCCGCCACGAAACAGAAGGCCAAGGCGAAAATCGCCACGATCAAGGTCGGCGTCGGCTACCCGGATACCTGGCGCGATTACTCGAAGCTGGATATCCGCGCGGACGACCCCCTTGGCAACCACGAACGCGCCGAACTTGCCGAATACCGGCATCAGGTCGCCAAGCTGGGCAAGCCCGTGGACCGCGACGAGTGGTGGATGACCCCGCAGACGGTCAACGCGGTGAACCTGCCCCTGCAGAACGCGCTGAACTTCCCGGCAGCGATCCTGGAGGCACCGTTCTTC
This sequence comes from Luteibacter sp. SVR4-7G, assembly GCF_056755555.1. NCBI lineage: Bacteria > Pseudomonadati > Pseudomonadota > Gammaproteobacteria > Lysobacterales > Rhodanobacteraceae > Luteibacter > Luteibacter sp. SVR4-7G. The sequence continues at coordinate 143,500 of NZ_JBPGXO010000003.1, forward strand.
GATCCGAAGGCTGACCCGGCGGCGAACTACGGTTCGATCGGCGCGGTCATCGGCCACGAGATCAGCCATAGCTTCGACAACACCGGCGCCGAATTCGACGCGCAGGGCCGTCTCGCCAACTGGTGGACCCCGGCGGACGAGAAGCACTTCAAGGAAGCCGGCCAGCGCCTGGTCCAGCAGTTCAACCAGTACGAGGCGTTGCCGGGCCTGCACGTCAATGGGCAGCAGACCCTGGGCGAGAACATCGCCGATGTATCCGGCCTCGCCATCGCCTATGCGGCCTACAAGGAAAGCCTGGGCGGGAAGCCGGCACCGGTGATCGACGGCCTCACGGGCGACCAGCGCTTCTTCCTCGCCTTCGCGCAGTCGTGGCGCACCAAGACCCGCGACGCCGCGCTGCGCCAGCAGGTGATCGGCGACGGCCACGCACCGGGCCAGTTCCGCGCGCAGACCGTACGTAACCTCGACCCGTGGTACGACGCGTTCCAGCCGAAGCCGGGGCAGAAGCTGTATCTCGACCCGAAGCAGCGCGTGCGGATCTGGTAAGGGTAGGGCGGGGGTGTAGGAGCGCGCCTTTGCGCGCGACATCTTTTGAGGCCGTGACATGGAGCTGGCGCGCCAGCTTGGGGACTGGGGCAAAAAGATCGGCGCGCGCCGGGCGCGCTCCTACATAAGGGCGCGCCAGCCCAGGGACCGTGGCGAAAAGCTGTCGCGCGCAAGGCGCGCTCCTACAGTGTTGTCAGGGCTGGCGGCGCAAGCGGCGTTCGACTGCCGCCAGTGCCGCGTCCACCGTTAGCGCCAGTGCGCCAACCAGCAGCGCGCCCTGCACGACATAGGCGGGATTGTTGCCGACCAGGCCTTCGACGATCGGCGAGCCGAGCGTCGTCGCGCCGACCGCGGAGCCGATGGTCGCCGTGCCGACGCCGACGATCGCGGAGAGGCGCACGCCGGCCATGACCGGCCCGGCCGCCAGCGGCAGTTCCACCTCCAGCAGGCGGCGCCAGCGTCCGTAGCCCATGCCGTCCGCCGCGTGCAATGCGGCCGGCGGCACCTGGTCCAGCCCGGCCACGGTCTGGCCCAGCACGGGCAGTACGCCGTAGAGGGCCAGCGCCAGCAAGGTCGGCGCGGCGCCGAATCCGAGCAGGGGCACCGCGATCGCCAGCACCGCCACCGGCGGAACGGTCTGCCCGATGACCGCCACCGCGCGGACGGTGGGCAGCAGCGAGCGGCCCGCCGGTCGCGTGGCGACGATGCCGAGAGCAAGGCCGAAGGCGACCGCCACCGACGTGGCGGCCGCGACGAGGCCGAGATGCGCCAGCGTCAGCGCGACGAACGAGGTACGCGTGTACAGCGGATGCGAAAGCTCCGGTTGCCAGGCGTGGAACCATCCGCCGGCGTGCGGCAGTCCCAGCAACAGCAGGAGCAGCACCGCGAAGGGCGCGACAACCCTCATGCGCCGCGCGCCACGAGATCGACGAGCACGATCGCACCGACGGCCTGGCCATGTTCGTGCACCGGCAGACGGTCGCGTCCCTGCGTCAGCATGGCTCCCAGCGCATCCTGCAGCGTGGCGCCCGCGTCCACCGGTTCGCCTTCCGCCAGCTCGCCACGGCGCATGTTTTCGCCGACCGTGCGCACCGCGAGTTCGCGCAGGCGGGCGCGCGTGCCGCCGACGAAATCGCGCACGCGCTGGTCGACGGGATCGTGGAGCAGCTCCAGCGGTCTGCCCACCTGCACGAGGCCACCTTCCAGCATCAAGCCCACGCGATCGCCGAGGCCGAAGGCTTCGTCCATGTCGTGCGTGACGAACAGGATGGTCGTGCCCATGTCGCGCTGGATCGCCTTGAGGCTGCCTTGCAGCGATTCGCGGGTCAGCGGGTCGAGAGCGCCGAACGGCTCGTCCATCAGCACGATGCGCGGGCGCGCCGCCAGGGCACGCGCGACGCCGACGCGCTGCTGCTGGCCGCCCGACAGCGTATGCGGATAGCGCTGCGCCATGCCGGGCTCGTCGAGGCGCAACAGCGCGATCAGCTCGTCGACCCGCGCGCGGACTTCGGCTTCCGGCCAGCGCAGCAGGCGCGGGACAGTGGCGATGTTTTCGGCCACCGTGCGGTGCGGGAACAAGCCGACGGACTGGATGGCGTAACCGATCCCGCGGCGCAGCGTTTCGACGTCACGCGTGGCCACGTCCTCGCCATCCACGCGCACGCAGCCCGAATCGACGTGGACGAGGCGGTTGACGGTACGCAGCAACGTCGACTTGCCCGAACCCGACGGCCCGACCAGCACGAAGAACTCGCCATCCTCGACGCGCAGCGACAGGTCGTCGATCACCACATGCTCGCCGAAACGCTTGTGGACGTGGTCGAACTCGATCATGCGCGGCGCTCCGTCAGGGCCAGCAGCCCCTGGAAAAGAAAGTCGACCGCCAGGGCGAGGACGATGATGGCGAGCGTGCCCAGCATCACCATGTCCATGGCGCCCTGCCCGATGCCGAGGAAGACGAACCGGCCCAGCCCGCCCGCTCCGATCAGCGCGGCGACGGCGGCAAGTCCGATGGTCTGCACGGCGACGATGCGCAGCCCCGCGAGCAGCACCGGCCATCCGAGCGGCAGCTGCACGCGCCACAACAACTGCGCGCGGCTCATGCCGAGGCCGCGTGCCGCTTCGCGCGCATCGTCCGGCACGGCATCCAGTCCGGCGGCGGTATAGCGCACGACGGGAAGCAGTGCGTACAGCAGCAGGGCGAACACGGCCGGTGCCGCTCCCGTGCCGCCGAAGCCCAGCGCCCCGAGCGCGGGCCATGCGTGTGCCAGCCATGCGAAAGGACCGATCAGCAAGGCGAACAGGGCCAACGATGGCACCGTCTGCAGAAAGGCCAGGATGCCGACCAGCACGCCATCGCCCCGACGCGTGCGCCACACCCACCAGCCCAGCGGCGCGCCGATCGCAAGCGCCAGCACGAGGGTGATCGCGGCGAGGCGCAGGTGCTCGCCCGCCGCGGCGGCGAAGGGTGCGCGCTGGGCCTGCCATTCGCGCACGAGCGAGAGGCTGTCGAACGCGCGGGCCGCGAATGCCAGGGCAAGGGCCGCGAACGCGGCGAACCACGCCCCGGCCTGCGCGGCTTTGTGCATGCCGCGCAGGCGATCGAGCAGGAGCAGCGCGGCGGCCAACCAGCCGAGCCAGAAGCCCGCACCGGGTTGCACCCGCGTAAACGGGCTTGCATGCGCGAGGACCTGGCGAGCATCCGCGCCGGCAAGCAACGGCAGGCCGACCAGGCCGATCCAGGCGAGCACGGCGGAGAACGCACGCCTTCCCGGGAAGGCGAACGAGTTACAGGCGGCGAGGAAAAGCCAGGCGCCGGCCAAGGACCATGCGTGCGGATTGAACGCCTCGCCGGTCAGCAGACGGTTCGGCGCAACGCGCAGGAACGCCGGCAGGAAGGCTGCGACGACGCCGGCAATGGACAGCACGAACACGGGCAGCGCCGCGAAGGGTGCTCGCGGCATCATTTCAGCAGCCCTCGCGACCGAAGGTAATCCGCCGCCACCTTCGCGGCGTCCTCGCCATCGATCTGCGTTCGCGCGTTGATCCGGCGCAAAACGTCCACGGTCAGCGGCCGGAACGCCGCCTCGAGCGGCGCGCGCACGCCGGGATAACGCTTCAACACCTCGTCGCGGAACACGGGCGCGGGCTGGTAGACCATCTCCACGTGCGCGGGATCGTCCAGCACCGTGAGCCCGGTGACCGCGATCGCGCCGTCGGTGGAATAGACCATGCTTGCATTCACCCCGGAGATGCCTTCCGCCGCGGCCTTGATCGTCGCCGACGTATCGCCCCCCGCCAGCACCAGCAGCTGGTCGCCGCGCAGGTTGAAGCCATACGCGGACTGGAACGCCGGCAACGCGGCATCGCTCTCCACGAATTCCGCGGAACCGGCCAGCAGCACGTCGCCGCCGCCGTCCACCCAGCGGGCGAAATCGCGCAGCGTACGCAGGCCCTCGCGTTTCGCCACATCGCCGCGCACGCCGATCGCCCAGTGGTTGTCCGCAGGCGCGGGGGCCAGCCAGACGAGCCGGTTCGCGGCGAGGTCCAGCGAAGCGGCGAGCGTATAGGCCTTGCCTGCATCGCGGAACGCTGGATCGCTTTCGCGATGGAAGAAGAACGCCGCATTCCCGGTGTACTCCGGATAGACATCGAGGTCGCCGTTGATCAGTGCGCGGCGGACGATGGACGTCGGTCCGAGCTGGGTGCGATCGACCACGGGCACGCCTTCGTGGCGAAGCACCTGCAGGACCACCTGGCCGAGGAACGCTCCTTCGTTGTCCGCCTTGGAGCCCACCCGCACGGGCGCCTGCGCCTGGACCGCACAAGCGATGAGGACGAGGAAGACGCCGGCAAGGAGGCGCGGCACTCAGCGCCCCAGCATGTCGTTGAAGCCGCGCTTGAACACCTCGTCGATCGGCGTCGCCGCGACGCTCGCAGGCAACGCGGCATAGCGTGCCTCGAATGCCCTCACCGCCGCGGCGAAGCGTTCCGCCCTGCCCTCGTCGTCGCCTTCGTCCACGGCGTAGGCCAGTACGCGGGCCGCCTGCCCGGCCAGGTCGACGTCGTCGGGCAGCGCGGAAATGTCGTTCCATACCTGCTTGAGGTACTTCACCGCATCGCCGGCGCGGCGCATGCGATGCAACAGGCCGTCCGGCGGCGCGTGCTCGGGCGCGAAACGGGCGACGACGTCCTGTGCGTCGTCCACGGGAACCGCACCGAGGTCCACGCGGATACACAGCCAGGCCGCGTCGAACAGCCACGTACGCGGTTGCGGCGTGGGACTGTATGGCAGGACCTGGCCGTTGACTTCCACGCTCTCGGGGATGCCGGCATCGAGGAATTCCACGACATAGGCGCGCGACGCGGGGCGCCCGCGATACGTGCCGTCCATGGCGTCGATGTGCACGCGATGGACCTGATCGGCGCGACGGCTGCGCACGCGGGTACGCGCGAATTCGCCGCGCTGGTAGCCCTGGCTGGTGCCGTCGTCGTCGTACAACGCCGTGCAGCCTTCGGCGCCGGGGAAGACCTGGAGGATCAGCGTGTCCGGCACGCTGGCGAGGTCGCGCAATCCCTCAGGATACAGCGGCACGACGCTCCCGGGCCGAACGAAGATAGGGATCTCGCCGAGCGTGTACGAGCGCCGGAACACGCCGCCGCCCTCGAAGGACTCGGCGCCGTCGCGGCTGTACCACAGGCCGGGCGGAAGCCACACGGGGAACGGCGCGGTGCCGTCGGCACCGGCAGGTACCGTCACCGGCGCGACGAGGATGTCGTTGCCGAACATGTACTGGCCCGGGTACGCATACGCTTCCTCGTGGTCGGGCCAGTGGTAGTACATGGGCCGCACGATGGAAACGCCGGTATCGTAGGCATGGCGTGCCGCGGCATAGATGTACGGGGCGAGCTGGTAGCGCAGGCGGATCGCCGCGAAGATCGCATCGCCGTACGGCGGTCCGAAATGCCACGGCTCCTTGTGCAGGCTCGCTTCCTTTGCCGAATGGGTGCGCAGCACGGGGCTGAACACGCCGAGTTGCATCCAGCGCGCGTAGAGTTCGGGCTCCAGGTGACGCTCGGGCCGGGGAATCTTCTTGTCGAAGGTGTGCCCGCCGATGTCGTGGCTCCAGTAACCGTAGAGCACATTGGAGGCCATCGAAGTGAAGTGCGGCTGATAGGCAAGCGACGCCCAGGAGATCACGCTGTCGCCTGAAAACCCGATCGGATAACGGTGATTGCCCAGCCCACCCCAGCGATGATAGATGAGACCGCGCCGGTCGCCGTCGCGCTGCATCTCGGTGAAGAACACGTGGTTGAGCCACCATGTGTTGGAGAGGCCGGGGCGGGCCTTCGATTCGGGCCACTGCTGCCAGTCCAGCCACCAGAAATCGACACCCTCGGCTTCCAGCGGTCGCAGTACGGCGTCGAACAGCGCGCGCATGTAAGGCTGCGAGGCAGCCTCGAACGGTATCGGTGCCTGGGTCGAGGTGTCCCACGACAGCGCCTTCGCCATCGCTTCGTAGCGCTCCTCGTGCGGCAGCACGCCGGAGGCGGGATGCAGGTTGAGGGTGATGCGCAGGTTCTGTCCGTGCGCCCAGCGCATGAATGCCTTGGGGTCCGGGAAGAGGCTGCGATTGAAGGTGTAACCGGTCCAGCCGGACGGCTCGCCGAAAGCGTCCTTATGCTCGTGACCCGGCCGCAACGACAGGCCCGGCGTCGTGTGCCAGTCCATGTCCAGCACCAGCACGTCGAGCGGTATGCGCTCCTTGTCGAAACGCGCAGCCAGCGTGCGCAGTTCCTCATCGGAATAGTTCCAATAGCGCGACCACCAGTAGCCGAACACGAAGCGTGGCGGAATCGGTTGCGGACCGGCGATCGACGCGAAGTCGGCCAGCCCCGCGAGGTAGTCGCGGCCGTAACCGAAGAAGTACAGGTCCTGGCGCTCGCCTCGCGGCCGGTCGGTCACCCAGCCGGCGTCGTCGATGCCGAAGCTGTCCGTATCGTCGATCACGTGCCAGCCGTCGCGCGCGATCAGGCCGTCTTCCAGCGGCAGCTTGCTGCCGTCCTGCCAGGTATCGCCCTCGTAACGGTCCAGCGTCCGGTACGTTCCGCCCAGGTTCGCCTTCTGCGCGTCGCCGGGATTCCAGGTGACCGCTTCGCCTTCGCGGCGGACGAGGATGGCGAGGTTGGCGGCGCTGAAGCGGCCGCTGTCCTTGTCGTAACGAACCCGCAGCGGACCGGTGTCGATTTCGATGAAGTGCCCGTCTTCGGCCACGGTGAACGGCGGGACATCCAGCGCCCGGTGCACGACGACTTGCGTACGGCCGTCGCGGAATGCCTGTTCGGCACTCCATTCCAGGCGGACGAGGCGCGGCGTGAGCACGGTGAAGCGCACCTCGCCGCGCTCGACGATGGCCTCGGGCCGGGCAGCCGCGCCGGTATCCGGCCGGCTCTCTGTCGTGGCTTCCATGGGCTGGCATCACCTCTTCGCGAACGGAGGTTGGCCATTATGACCCAGACCGGATGCCCCATTCTTTGATCATCCGGTTAAGCGGCGCCCGCGAAACCACCGTGCGGTCGCGGTCGATGGCAATGGATTGGTCCGCCAGGACCGCGACACCGGGGCGGTGGGAAACCACCAGCAGGATCGTGCCGGGAAGGCGCCGCTTCAGCGCCGCCAGGACGTTCAGTTCGGAGTCCGCGTCCAGGGCGCTGGTCGCCTCGTCCAGCACGGCCAGCCGCGGCTGGCGCAGGATCACCTGGGCCAGCAGCAGGCGCTGCAACTCGCCGCCGGAAAGCCGGCTCGACGCGTCGGCCAGGGCGGTATCGAGGCCTTCCGCGCTGTCGTCCAGGCGGCGATCCAGACCCACGTCGGCGAGGGCCCTGCGCAAGGCCGCGTCATCGGCATCCGGCGCCGCCCACATCAGGCATTCGCGTACCGAGTGCTGCCAGAGACGGACGCCCTGGCTGACATAGGCGCCTTTGCGCACCAGGGCGCGATACGCCTCGAAGCCTAAAGTGGCCTGGCCCGAATACGCAGAGAACGCTTCCGGCGGCGCCATTCCGGCGAGAACGTCGACGAGACTGGTCTTGCCGATGCCGGAGTCGCCCTGGACAAGGGTGAGTTCCCCCGGCAGCAGCGCGAGATTCGTCACCTCGATCCCCCGCGTCGGTGGCCGGATGCGCATGTACTCGATGTGGACGGGCACCGCGCCCGGCGGTTCGATGGCGCTCCGCGGGCCGGGCTGCGCCACCGCCAGATCCATGTACCGTCGCCACAGTTCGATGGCCGGCAAGGCCGAGCGTAACTGCTGGAAGCTCTGCCGGCTGGTCGCGACATAAGGCAGCAGGCGTCCCAGCAGCAGGCACACCGCCACCAGCGACGCGGCGTCGATGCCATGCCAGCGCCGCGCAAGCATGAACAGGCCGGCGATGCCGGCCGCACATACCAGCTCGAGCACCAGCCGGCCGGACGCGATCAGTTCGAGCTGACGCGCATAGCCGTGGCAAAGCCCGGCGGCGACCTCGCCGTAGCTCGCCTTCTCCGCGGCCTCACGGCCGAACGAACGAACATGACGCAGCCGGCGTGGAAGGTCCTCGCTGTGCCAGAACAGGCGCGTCATGCCGGCGACATAGGCTCTCGCCACCTCGGCCTGCTCACGGCCAAAGGCCCGCGAGGCCAGCAGGCCTGCCGCCGCGAACGCCGGCACGGCGAGCATCAGCGGCGGCGATACCCAGAAGGCGAAGGCGAGGTTCACGGCGGCGGTCGTGCCCGCGATGAGCAGTTGCTGCCACGCGCTGAACCCCTGCACCGCGATCTCGGTGTTGTGCGTGAGCACGTTGGCGATTTCCGCCGACGTGGCATCCGCGAGCGCAGGCAGTGACGCTTCCACCAGGCGCGCCTGCACGCGCCGGCGCAGGTCCAGGCCGTAGCCTGCCGTGAGTCGCGCGCCGAGCCGCGCGGCCTGCCAGCGCAACAGCGCGAACACCGCGGTCGCGAGCGCGAAGACGGCCGCCGGTGCATCGCTGCCTGGTGCGGTGAGAAGGATGCGCGGCAAGGCGAGCTCGTGCGCCGGCTGCACCAGGGCCGCGAGCAGCAACGCCGCGACACTGCCCGCGAGCGCCGAGCCGAGCGAAAGCGCGACATAGATCGCGATCCGCGGACGATCGCCTCGCGGCAGCGTGTCCAGCAGGGCACGCAGCGGTGTCGGAGTTCCAGCAGTCCGGCCGGCGACCATGTCAGCCCGGCGCCCCGGAGCGATCGAGCAGACGATCCAGGGCCCGGATCCCGTCGCGCGGATGGAGACCCCGGCGCAACCGGTAAACGCCGGCCCGGGTGATCCGCTGTACGAAACGGTCCCAGCCCGCGTGCCCCGCCGCGTATGCCTGGTCGGCCGACAGCATCGTCGAGACGAATTCCCACGGAACGGATTCGAGCAGGTCGTCCTGACCGCCAGCGGACTCGCTGGAGACGAATACCGCGGCGGCCAGGTGCAACGGCGCCTGCGCGGAAAACCCCGGCCGCTCGCGCAGGTCGGCCTCGTACTTGGCGACGCCGCTGCGCCGGCGGATCACCGGCGAGCGTTCGATCCATTCCCGCGCCATGGGATCGTCGACGAAGCGCAGCGTGTCGTGCTTCACATGGAGGAAGTTGGGCACGCCGGTGGCGAGCAAGTTTTCCGGATGCACGAAGACGCTGTCTTCCGCGAGCAGGTCCATGCCCTCGAGCAGGCCTTGCAGCGTCAGCGTGGACTTGCCTGCGCCGCTCGCTCCGAGCAGGAGCACGCCGAGCCCGTTCCTGCCGACGCACGCGGCATGCAGCGGCACGAGGTTCAGCACGCGCGGGGCCAGGAGGAATACGGCGAATTCCAGCAACTCGTAGCGCACGTGATAAGGGAACGCGAGCATGTCTTCGGAGACGACGATGAGCCCGCGGCGCTGGGCCGGCGCGAGGACCACGTAGTTCGACGCGTCGACCACACCGCAGAGCAGGCCCCTGCCTCCTTGCATGCGCACCGGCGGCGGTTCGGCAAAACCTTCTCCCGCCTCCCTCGGCAACACGCGCAGTTCGACGTGGAACTCCGGCGAGAGCCCGGGGAAACGGTGCGCGGGAAGGCCGCCGTAGGCTGCCTCGACCAGCTCGAGCAGGGCGATGCTGTCACTCTCGAAGCGGAAGCGGGCACCGAGGACTTCCCGGCTCATGCATATGGCCGGGCGCAGGCGCTCTCCGAACGGATCGGAAAGCGGATCGTCACGTAGGGAGACATCGCTGGGAAACATCATTGCCGGTCGGTCATCCTCTGGCCGAAGCCTACGGACCCGTGGGTGCCTCGCGCGACCGGAATGGTTGTCGCATCAGCCGATGACACGCCGAGGCAACCTCCCTGGACGGGTACGGCACTTACGACCATTGCAGCGTCGCCCGCGCGGCGTCCCGATGGTTCGTTCGAGGCTTCCAACCGATGCTGAAGATCCAGGCAGGCCACTCCTATTTCCTTCGCTATGACAGGAAACAATGGGAGCGCGGCAAGCCCTACCCCCCGCTGGCGACCATCCAGATCGCGGCGCTGCTGCGGCGCATGGGCCATGAGCTTTCGCTGTTCGACGCCATGCTGTCCGAAGGCGTCGAGGACTATATGCCGGCCTTCCGGCAAGCGGCGCCCGACCTCGTCGTCTTCTACGAAGACAACTTCAACTTCCTCACGAAGATGTGCCTGGGACGCATGCGCGAGGCGGCCTGCCGCATGATCGCCGAGGCCCGCGCCGCCGGCGCCCGCGTGATCGTCGCCGGTTCCGATGCCTCCGACCAGCCCGAACCCTTCCTTGCCGCCGGTGCCGACGTGGTCCTCGTCGGCGAAGGCATCGCGGCATTGACCGCGCTCGTGGAGCGGCTCGAGCGCGATCCCGGCATCGACGACGACGCCTGGACGGCTGGCCTGCCGGGCGTCGCCACCATCGTGGACGGCACCGTCCGCAGGGGCCACGTCGGCCCGCAGCCACCGGACCCGCGCGTGGTGGGGCAACCGGCGTGGGACCTGCTAGACATCGAGCGCTATCGCACGTTCTGGCGCGAACGCCACGGCTATTTCAGCCTGAACATGGCCGCCTCGCGCGGCTGCCCGTTCCGCTGCAACTGGTGCGCGAAGCCCATCTGGGGCAACCACTACAACCAGCGGACCGCCCAGGAAGTCGCCGCCGAGATGACCTGGCTCAAGCGGACCTATGCACCCGACCATATCTGGATGGCCGACGACATCTTCGGTTTCCGCGCCGACTGGGTGAGCGAATTCGCGCAGTACCTGCACGAGGAAGACGGGTCCATTCCCTTCACCATCCAGACGCGCGCCGACCTCGCCAGCGAACGCATGTGCGCCGCGCTGGCCAAGGCCGGTTGCGCCGAAGCGTGGATCGGCGCGGAAAGCGGCAGCCAGCGCGTACTCGACCGCATGACCAAGGGCACCCGCGTGCCCGAACTCATCGGCGCCCGGCAGCGCCTCGGCGCGCACGGCATCCGCGTCGGCTTCTTCATCCAGCTCGGCTACATCGGCGAACAGCTCGAGGATCTGCTGGCCACGCGTGAACTCGTCGCGGAAGCCGCACCGGACGATATCGGCGTCAGCGTGTCCTATCCGCTGCCCGGCACGAAGTTCTTCGACGAAGTGAAGGCACAGCTGGGCGACAAGACGCACTGGGACGACAGCGCCGACCTGGCCATGATGTTCCGCGGCGCGTACGACTCCGACTTCTACAGAAGCTTCCGCGACCTGCTGCACGAACAGGTGACGCTGCGCCAGGGCGTCACCGGCAGCACCGCGGAAGCCGCGCTGCGCAAACGCTGGGACGCGCTGATCGCAAGCGAACGCGCGCACCGTAGCGAACAGCCCACGCTGCCATCGTCCATGGCGATGCAAAGCGTCGCCCTGCCCTTCGTGTGAGGCCACCCATGTCTCCTCCGCTCAAGCTCGTTCGTCGCGGCCTCCACGACACCACCGAGATCCTGGCGGCGGAACTCGCACTCGCGTTGCCCGGCACCGAGATGCCGCAATGGAGCGAACTGGAGTGGCGCCTTGCGACCGCCGCGGCGGTCGCCCACGGCATTTCGCCGCTGCTGTGCCGCTTCTCTACCTGGCAACGGCCGGCCTGGCGGCAGTTCCTCGTGGAGCAACGCGGCCATGTCGTGCAACGGCATGAGCGGATCGCCGCGATGCTCCAGCGGATCGATGCGGGCGCGCGGGACGCGGGACTGCCGATCATGGCGCTGAAAGGCGCGGCGTTGCATGCCCTCGGCCTCTACGCGCCGGGCGACCGGCCCATGGCCGATATCGACCTGCTCGTCGACGACGCGCATGCCGATGCGGTCGCCGGCTTGCTGGCGTCGCTCGGTTACGAAGAGTCCTTCTCGCAGTGGAAACACCGAGTGTTCAAGCCTGCCGGTGTCGTGCCGGTGACGGGCCTCGGCGAGCATCGCGACACGCCGGTCAATATCGAGCTGCATACGCGCATCCACGAGCGGCTGCCGGTGGCCACCGTCGACATCACCGCGCAGGTGCGGGCGAACGGCGCACAACCGGGCATCAACGCCTATCCCTCGATGGGCGCGCTGATGAGCCATCTGCTCCTGCACGCCGCCGGCAATATTTGCGGCCGGAGCCTGCGCCTCATCCACCTCAACGACATCGCGCTGCTGGCCACGCGAATGACTCCGGCCGACTGGGCGCCGCTGTGGGCCGGGAACACGCCATGGTGGGCCTTGCCGCCGCTCCGGCTCGTTGCGCGCTACTACCAGGAAGCGGTGCCGAGGCCGGTGCTCGCGCGCCTGGAACGCGACTGCCCGCCTCTCCTGCGCGCCTTCGCCGGGCGCCAGACGCTCACCAGCCTGTCCTGCTCCAACCTGTGGCTGAATGCGCTTCCCGGCATCGAATGGTCGCGCACTCCCGTAGACGCCGCCCGCTACCTGAAGAACCGCCTCCGCCCCACGCAGGAAAGCGTCAAGGAGCGCGCCGACATGGTCCGCACCCAGGCATGGCTGCAAGGCCAGGACTGGGTCACCCTCGGCCACCGGCGCCGGTTGCTGACCTGGCTCACTCGCCCCGTGCCACGCATGGATACCTTGTACGTGGTGCGCAAGGCGCTCGAACACGGGACGCCGCTCACCCGCTTCGTGTGAGGGCGCGCGCGCATCCTGCGAATCGGAAAGCACCCAGGCGCCGCTCGTGGCAAACTCCGCCCCGCAACCCCTGGGGAGGAGGCCCACCGTGTTCCCGATCATCGTCTCGCTGGTCGTGCTGGCGCTCGCATGCGGCAGCCTTTACCTGGGCGGCTGGATCGCCTCCCGCCTGCCCGAACATCATCGCGTCTACGAGGCGCAGAAGGCCGCCCAGTTCGGCATCAGCATGATGGCGACCCTCGCCGCGCTGGTGCTCGGTTTCATGGTGACCTCCGCGCGCGCGACCTTCGACCGCGCCAACGACGACGTCGTCGGCGTGTCCACGTCGATCCTCCTGCTCGATCGCGCCCTCTCCGGATACGGCCCGGAGACGGCCCCCATCCGAAAGGATCTGCGCGCCTTCCTTGCCAGGGCCACCGCCCGGGTCAGCCCGGACGGCGAAATGAAAGAGATCGTTTTCCGCCTGCCGCACACCAGCCTGAGCCTGCTCACGCAGTTGCAGCAATCGATCCTCGCCCTGCAACCGGAGACACGGACACAGGAATGGTTCCAGCATCGCGCCCTCCAGGTCACCACCGAACTCAGCATGCGACGCATCCTTACCTCCGAGCACGAGCGCGCATCGGAACCCACGGCCCTGCTCATCGTGGTCACCGCATGGATCGTGCTCATCTTCACAGGCATGGGTGCCTTCGCGATGCATAACGAATCGGTGCGCATGGTGATGTTCTGCGCGGCGCTGGCCTTCGCCGGCTCGATCTTCATCGTCATGGAGCTGGAAGCGCCGTATACCGGCGTGCTTCGCGTATCGGGCGAGCCCTTGCTGCAGGCGGCGAAAGAGCTTGCGATGCCTTGACGTTGCGAGCTAGCGCGACCGGACCAGCTCGTCGTAGAGGATCTGGAACGACGCCACCGTGTAATCCGCATTCTCCGCCAGCGCGAGGCGCTGGGCTTCTGCCGCGAGGCGCAGGCGCAAGGGTTCGTCGTCGATGACCTCGGCGACTGCATCGGCTAGCGCGTTCGCATCGCCCATCGGCACGGCGAGGGCAGCCGTGCCGGCCCATTCGGCGACATGTCCTACCGCGGTGCCGACGGTGGGAACACCCGCGACCGCCGCCTCCAGGAGGACCAGCGGCCCCGCCTCGTGCAGCGACGACATGACGAGCAGGTCCGCCGCGGCCATGAGCGGACGCAGTTCGCGCTGGGTGCGGAAGCCGAGGAAGCGCACACGTTTCTCCAGGCCGAGCGCGCATGACAGCCGTTGGATTTCGCCGTCCAGCGTGTCGACGCCGACGACGGTCAGTTCGAAGTCCATGCCGGCATTGGCGAGCTTCGCCATCGCGCGCAGCAGGGTCGGCTGGTCCTTGACGCGGTTCAGGCTCGCGACGTGGATGAGCCGCGCGGGCCCGGTGCCTCGGGGGCGCGGCGCGAGCGGCATCCAGGCATCAGTATCCACGCCCAGGGGTATGCGTTGCGCCGGAATGCCAAGCGCATGCAGCGAACGGATGATCGGGGCGCTCGCGGCGGTGACGGCGCCCGCCATGCGCAGCATGAGCGCTTCGCGCAGGCGGCCGCGCCACTTCCGCCGCCCCCCATAGCCGATCGCATGCAGCGCCACCAGTTCGCCGCCGGCAATGTGCACGAGGCTGGGACGACCCAGGAACTTTGCGGAAACGACGGCGATGAAGCCGCAATGCCCGGAAAACAGCGACTGCACCACGTCGAAAGGCTTGTGCCGGTGTTCCGCGCGAATGGCCTGGATGGCGCGCCACACGGTGCGCCCCGCCCCGATGTTGTGAATAGTGGCACCGCGCAGCGGCCAGGTCCCGGGTTCCGCTTCCTGGTGCAGCGCGAACACGTGAACCTCATGGCCACGCGCGAGCCGTTCGATCAAGGCGAGGAACGCGGGAATCACGCGCTCGTCGCCGTCACGGGACACGCCGCCGGGAAGCACCATGGCGATCTTCATGGCGAGGTCCTGGCCGCGAGCAGTTGTGCGTAGGCGTCTGCCCAACGCGCGCCCAGCGCCTCGAAGGAGAGAGTCCTGTCGAAATGTCCGCGCACGGCGCGCCGGTCGCGGCCCTCCTTCGCGATAGCCACAAGTGCGTCGGCCAGTGCCGATGCATCGCGCCGCGGCCACAGTTTCCCGACGCTGCCGTTTCCGGTGATCGCCCTGAAAGCCGGGATATCCGTCAACACCGGGGACGCGCCGCAGGCCATCGCTTCCATGGGCGCGTAGCCCGCGCTTTCGGCAAGGCTCGCCGACACGTAGATGTCCGCGGCACGCATCAGCGCTTCGATCCGCGCGTGCGGCAGGTTGCCCAGCAGGTGCACGCGTCCGGCAAGGCGCGCGTCCCTGCCGATCCGTTGCTGCACCTCGGCCATCAGCGGCGCCGTGCCGAATGCGCAATACAACTGGAGGCCCGGCAGGCGTTCGGCGGCACGCGCCACGCCTTCGAGCATCGTCATGGGGTCCTTGCCGGGCGCGAGGTGGCCTACCGAGAGCACGCAGGGATCGCCATGCAGTCCCGTCGCTGCGCGGGCTTCCGCGCGGTTGCCGGGCGTGAACCGGCTGCTGCTTTCCGGTATGGCGAAGAGGCGCGTGTCGCGGCTGAACAGTCGCCGGCGCATGAAGGGCTCGGCCAGATCCGGCGACGTGAAGACGACGCCCGCGGCGACCCGGTACCAATGCCGCCAAGGCAGACGCCGCCAGCCGCGAGGTGCGCCGTCCGCGTGATCCTGCAAAACGATGGGCGGCGCGGGAAGGGCACGGGCCATGGCCGCTGCATGGCGCGCGTAGGCGAGGCCGTGCACGTGCACGATGTCCGCGCCAAGCGAAGCGACAGCCCGGGCGGCGCGACCGCCCAGTTCGCCCGCGTTACGCGTACCCCCCGTATCGACGAACCGGTAGTCCACCCCTGCCCGCTCCACCCGCGCATCGAATCCCGCCATCTGCACGACGGATACGCGGAGGCCGCCACTGGCGACGATGTCTGCGATGTCGGCCAACGAGCGCCAGTTCCCGAAGACGTCGTCTACGGACAGCTCCGGCGGGACGCAGATGAAGTTGACCATCGCGACGTGCACGCGGCATGTCCTCAGAGGCCCGACACCTGCGGCAGGCGCAGACGCACCAGGCGATTGGCGAGATTGAGTTCCCACGGCTTGTCGTAGCGGCGCCGGCGATAACGCCAGGCGGCCATCGCGCTCAGGCCGCGCTTGGCCCACGGCGGCGAGCGCAGGTCCTGCACCGTGGGGAAGCGGCAGCGCAGTACCGTGACGAAATCCTGGATGTGCCGGCGCAGGTCGTCGCTCAGCCACGGCGCGTCCGCATGGCAGGCATAGTCGACCCAGCGCTTCTCCGTCCATTCCTCCGGCGAAGAGGGAAATTCCACAGGTTCGCCATTCAGGTCCAGCAGCGGCATGGATGCGCGCTTGCCGCGATCCTTCTCGTGCTTGCTGCTTTCCGGCAGCGGTGTGTAGATGTAGACGATGATTTCCGACTGCGGGTTGATCTTCTTCAGTTCGCGGATGAACTCGAAGGTATGCACGGTTTCTTCCTCGGTGTTCACCGGAGGCGCGACCATGAAGGAGAGTTCCGGAATCACGCCGTTCCGCCGGCACAGTTCCGCCACTTCCAGGGTCTGGTCCGGCCGCGTGCCCTTGCGGATTTCCTTCAGCATCGCCCCGCTGGGCGACTCGGCACCAATGTAGGCCATGCGCAGGCGGCTCTTGCGCACCAGCTTCCAGGTCGACTCCGAAAGGTTCAGCAGCGCGTCGGAACGCGCGTAGCACCACCAGGGCAGTTCCAGCTTCGCCATGATTTCGAGCAGCGGCACCATGTCCGCCTCGCGGTCGAAGAAGTTGTGGTCGAAGAATTGGATGGAATCGGCGCCGAGTTCGTACTTGAGATAACGGAGGTCGCGCTCGAGGCGCGCCGTCGTGGGCAGTGCCGTCGTGCCGCCGAACATCGCCGCCACGCCGCAGAACGTGCAGCGGAAACGGCAGCCGATGGCCGCCTGGTGGGCGGCGGTGCGCCGGCCGAGGAAGGTGCGCGCGAGGTAACGGCGCGGATCGCCGAGCTTGTCGTAAGGCAGCACGATGCCGCTGTCGCCGAGCGAGAAGCGCCGGTTCGGGTTGTGCACGGCGACGCCGTCGTGTTTCCACGAAAGTCCGCCGATCTGCGACACGTCGCGCCCGGGACGGCGCAGCGCCGCCAGCAGTTCGGGCAGGCTCTCCTCGCCCTGCCCGCGTATCGCGTAGTCGACGTACGGCGCGGACAAGGCGGTATCGGTGTACAGCGTGGGGAAGTAGCCTCCCCAGACTATCGGAAGCTGGGGATGGCGCTCGCGTATCGCCTTGGAGACGGCGATCGACGGCTCCATCTGCGGACCACCCATGACGCTGAGGCCGACCGCGTCGAAACGCTCTTCCTCCAGCGCCCGGAGCGTGGCACCCACGACATCGCGGTCCACGTTGCCGTCCACGATGCGGCTGGTACCGCTACGGTCGAGCGCGGCGGAAAGATGCAGCAGCGACAGCGGAAACCTCGCGCTGGCACGCGAGGTAATGGTCGGGTTGACCAGCAGGGTATTCGGGGGCGGGGTCATGGCGCTGTCTCTTATACACATCT